>NZ_JAKSYK010000201.1:0-23432 GCF_022829425.1 Methylobacterium sp. J-072
TCAGGGCGACGACCAGCCCGCGAAGTTCGCTCAGCGAGAGGGCATCCAGGCCATCGGGATCCGGCAGCGCCATGCCGGGTGTTGAATCACGCCACGGCCAAACCGCAAAACCCCACCGCCCGGATATCTGCCCCAGTTACCATGCCGCGCTTGTAAGTCTTTGATTTGAAACGCTCGCCGACGCCGAACCGGCATCCGCTTCGGCGCCGAGCGCTCCAGGCCACCGCGCCACCCGGCATCCCCAGGGAACAGGACCCGTGCAGCCCGTTTTTTCGACCGACGGCCTCCACCCGAAGAACAGCTTCCAGATCTGGCGGGACGTGCTGTTCGAGCGGCTCGTGCCGATCAAGATGGAGCGGCTCGACGACAGACCGTTCGCCGGCAAGATGGAGGTCGCCAGTGTCGGCTCCCTCCATATGTCCCGCGTCACGCAGGGCGCCCTGCGGAGCGAGACGACGCCCCAGGCCGCGCGCCAGCACGACCGGGCCGGCATGGCCGTCGTGCTGTTCAAGCTCGCCGGGACGTCAACCTGTCTTCAGGACGGCCGGGACTCCGTGCAGCGGCCCGGCGACATCGTCGTGCTCGACCACCGGCCGGCCGTGGTGACGACGGGCCCGGGCAGCCAGTCCCTGTTCCTGGAACTGCCGCGCGAGCGCCTGGAGAGCATGCTCGGTCCGACCCGGCTCTATACGGCGCTGTCGATGGGCGCGGATTTGGCATCGAGCAGCCTGGCCTCGACCTTCTTCCGCGAGTTGATCCAGGTGCGCCACCGGCTCGACCCCGATGCGGCAGAGCGGATGGCGACGATCGGCGTGGACCTGATCGTGGCCTGCATCGCCGAGCGGATGGCCAGGGAGGTGCCGCAGCCCTTGCACGGCACCGTCGTGGTCCAGCGCGCCAAGGCGTTCGTCGAGGCCAATCTCGGCGACCCGACCCTCGACCCGCCCCAGCTCGCGGCCGCGGTCGGCGTGTCGCTGCGGCGGCTCCAGGAGTTGTTCCACGAGCGCGGCCAGCACATCTCCGACTGGATCTGGCAGCGCCGGCTGGAGGCGGCCGCCAAACGGCTGGCCGACCCGAGCGGCGCCCATGTGCAGATCGGTGCCGTGGCTTTCGGCTGCGGTTTCGCCAGCCAGGCGCACTTCGCCCGCCGCTTCAAGGAACGCTACGGCATGCCGCCCAGCGAGTACCGACACGCGGCCTTCCTGAGCACCGCGTAGAGGGGTGCTGCGGCCGGATGCCGCCAAAGCCGGTGCCGAAAGCGGGACGCCCGCCCCCGTGTATCCGCCCCGCCTGCCTACATGCCCGGCAGAGCGAAAGCCGGCCTGCAAGGCCCGCCTGAGAGACAGGGGGCCGCAGGCGCAAGGGGGTGCCGTATTTGCCTAAGCCGGCGCAGTTTTGATATACGATTGCAGCAACATCCAGATAAAGGCACCCCATCGCCGCGCAAATATTTTGTTTTTGCTCCAAAAGATCTCGATAAACAATCGATGGCCTGAGATCATACTCCGGAAGCGCATCGCAAATTCATCCCGCAAAACCGATTGGCGAAACCGGAATTATATGTATGAAATTATTGTTTCTATCAGAAAAACTTCCTATTCATACGAGATTCAATCGATGGCTGGAGTTGCTGGAGGAGCAACGTCTGCCCCTCGAGCAAAAGCAACTCGACGCCGCTCCCTTCGAGGCCAAGCTGGAGATCGCCACGCTGGGCCCCCTCACGATGACCCGGGTCTCGGAGGGCCCTCTGCGCAGCGAGGCGACGCCGAGCGCCATCCGCCGTCTGGGTGACGAGGGCTGCATCAGCGTGGGCTTCACCCTCGCCGGCGAGAGGACGGTGCATCAGCGGGATCGAGCATCGACCCAGCGGCAGGGCGACCTGGTCGTGATCGAACATCAGCCGACGGTGATGACGACGAGCCCGGGCAACCAGTCCCTGTACCTGAAGATGCCCCGCGAACGCCTGGAGAGCGTGCTCGGGCCGGCCCATCGCTACGCGGCCCTGACCATAGGGGCGGACCTTGCCACCGCGATCCTGGCGACGAGCTTCTTCGAGGAGCTGACCCGCATGCATCACCAGCTCGACCCTGTGACGGTCGCCCGCATGGGGTCGATCGGCGTGGACCTGATCGTGGCCAGCATCGCCGAGCGGATGGCCCAGGACGTGCCACTTCCGCTCAGCGGCTCCGTCCTGGTCCAGCGGGCCAAGGCGCATATCGAGGCCAACCTCGGCGACCCGAATCTGGACCCGCGGCACCTCGCGGCGGCCGTCGGCGTATCGCTGCGTCGGCTGGAAGAACTCTTCGAGGAGCGCGACCAGCAGGTCTCCGACTGGATCTGGCAGCGCCGGCTGGAGGTCGCAGCCGATCGCTTGGCTGACCCGGCCTGCACCCACCTGACGCTTGGCACCCTGGCCGGCGGCTGCGGCTTCAGCAACCGCACCCAGTTCTCCCGCCGCTTCAAGGACCGGTTCGGCCTGGCACCCGGCGAGTTCCGGCACGCCGTCGGGCTGGGCGGGCGATAGCGGTCCGCCGCCCCTATTCAGGACCGCGGTCGCTCCGGCGCAGGCTTGCCGGCATGGCGAACAGCAGCAGGGCGGCCGCCACCAGGCAGAGCGAGCCGATGACGTAGAGGGCCGGGGTCGTGGATCCGGTCAGGTCCTTGACCCAGCCGACCATCACCGGGCTGACGATGCCGCCGAACTGGCCCAGGGTGTTGATCAGCGCGATGCCGCCGGCCGCGCCCACGCCGGTGACGAGCTTGGCCGGCAGGGTCCAGAAGGTCGGGATCGAGGCGACGATCCCCGACCCCAGCAGGGCCAGCGCAATCATCAGCGGCACGATCTGCCGGTCGAACAAGCCGGCGGAGAAGAACCCGATCGCCGCGGCGATCGCCAGCGCGGCGACGAATTTCGGGCGCTCGCCGGAGGCATCGGACAGGCGCCCAACCACCACCATGCTGATCGCGCCGCAGATGTAGGGGATTGCGGTCAGCAAGCCGACATAGGCGGCGCTGCTGCCGCTGGCGGTCTTGATCAGGTCCGGCCCCCAGAAATTCAGCCCGTAGGAGCCGATCTGGAGGAGGAAGTAGACCAGCCCGATCATCAGGAAGCCCGGCTGGCGCAGCGCCCCGAGGAGCGAATGATCACCGATCTCGCGGTTGTGGTGGGCGATCCGGGCCGACAGGAGGTCCTTCTCCGGCTCAGAGAGCCAGCGCGCATCGGAGATCCGGTCGTCGAGGCGCATCAGCACCAGGGCGCCGAGCACGAGGCACGGCAGGCCGCCGGCCAGGAACAGCCATTGCCAGCCGGCGAGCCCGGCGACGCCGTTGAGGCCGCCGAGGATCAGGCCCGCCACCGGCGCCCCGACGATCCCCGAGAAGGCCGAGGCCACGAACAGGAACGAGGTGATCCGCCCGCGATGCGAGGCCGGGAACCACAGGGTCAGGTAGTACAGGATGCCGGGCGCGAAACCCGCCTCCATGGCGCCGATGATGAAGCGCAGGGTGTAGAAGTGCCACTCGGTGCGGATGAAGATCATCAGCGCCGTGGCGATCCCCCAGGAGATCATGATCCGGGCGATCCAGCGGCGTGCGCCGACCCGGTAGAGGAACAGGTTCGACGGCACCTCGAAGATGACGTAGCCGACTACGAACATGCTGGCGCCGAGCCCGTAGGCGACGTTGCTGAAGCCGAGGTCGCTCTGCAGCTGGAACTTGGCGAAGCTGATGTTGATCCGGTCGAAGAACGCGAACAGGTAGCAGACCATGATCAGCGGCATCAGCCGCCACGCCACCTTCCGGACGATGCCGGCCTCGGTCACGTCCTCTGGGCGCGCGGGCGCGCCGGTCACCGCGATGGCCATCGTGTTCCTCCCTCGATAGGTCCGCCCGTCGAAGACGGGGGCAGCTGCGCGGGACCGCCTTCAGATGGGCGGCTTCCTCACACGGTGTCTCAAGTCAGGGGTTTCCAAAGGGCGAGCCCTTTGGCGGGGTTCGGGGGCGGAGCCCCCGATGCATCGGGCTAAGCCCACCCTTCGATCAGGCGGCCCGGGGAACCGGGTGGAGATCGCAGGGACGGCCGGCCTTGGCGACCTGGCCGGGCACCGCGTGGCCGACCAGCCGCGGCAGGTCCTGCGACAGGGCGATCAGGGCCGGCAGGTCGAGGCCGGTCCGGATCCCCATCTCGTGGGCCATGCTGACCAGATCCTCGGTGCAGATGTTGCCGGTGGCGCCCGGGGCGAACGGGCAGCCGCCGAGGCCGCCCAAGGCCGCATCGAAGCGGCGGGCGCCGGCCTGCCAGGCGGCCAGCACGTTGGCGAGGCCGACGCCGCGGGTGTTGTGGAAGTGCAGTGTCAGGTGTTCGGCCGGGACGATGGCGAGCACCCGGGCGACGAGCCGCTCGACCTGGCGCGGGTTGGCCATGCCGGTGGTGTCGGCCAGCGTCACGCCGGTGATGCCGAGCGCGCGATAGCGCTCCACCTGCGCGACGACCTTGTCGACGGGCTGGTCGCCCTCGAACGGGCAGCCGAAGGCGGTCGCGACCGTGGCGTTGGTCAGGACCGACGCGCCCTTCACGGTCTCCATGATCCGGGAGAACCCGGCGATCGAGTCGTCCGGGCTCATGCCCATATTGGCGCGGTTGTGGGTCTCGCTCACCGAAGCGACGAGGTTGATCTCGTCGACCCTGGCGGCGAGCGCGCGCTCGGCGCCCTTCGGGTTCGGGACCAGCGCCACGTAGACCGTGCCGGGCCGGCGGCGGATCCCGGCGAACACGTCGGCGGCGTCGCGCAGGGCCGGCACCGCCTTGGGCGAGACGAAGGACGAGACCTCGATCCGGGAAAAACCCGCGTCCGAGAGCGCGTTCACCAGGGCGATTTTTTCGGCGGTCTCGACCCAGGCCGCCTCGATCTGGAGGCCGTCGCGGGGGGCGACCTCCTGGACCAGCATCGTGTCGTCGCTCATTTGACCGCTCCCGCATCGCGCAGCGTCTGGATCGCGGTCGCGTCGAGGCCGAGATCGGCCAGCACCGCGTCGGTGTGGGCGCCGAGCGCCGGACCCTGCCAGCGCACCGCCCCGGGGGTGCCGGAAAGCTTCGGGACGATGCCGGGCATCTTGACCTGCGTGCCGCCGGGCAGCTCCGCCTGGAGGATCATGTCGCGGGCCTGGTAGTGCGGATCGGCGACGATGTCGGCCACCGAGTAGATCCGCCCGGCCGGCACGTCCGCGGCGTCGAGGGCAGCCAGGGCGTCGTCGACGCTCCTCGCTTTCGACCAGTCGCCGATGACGCCGTCGAGCATCGCGGCGTGCTGCGAGCGGCCGTCGTTCGAGCGCATCCGCGGGTCCTCGGCGAGGTCGGGACGGCCGATGGCCTTCATCAGCCGGCGGAAGATCGGATCGCTGTTGCCCGCGATCACGACGTAGCCGCCGTCCTGGGTCGGGTAGGTGTTGGACGGGGTGATGCCGGGCAGCGCGCCGCCGGTGCGGGTGCGGATCTCGCCGAGCAGGTCGTATTCGGGGACCAGGCTCTCCATGACGTTGAACACGCTCTCGACCAGCGAGACGTCCACCACCTGCCCGGCGCCGCCGTTCACCTTGACGTTGAGGATCGACATCAGCGCGCCGATCACGCCGTGCAGCGAGGCCAGGGTGTCGCCGATGCTGACCCCGACCCGGGCCGGGGGGCTGTCGGGGGAGCCGGTGGTGTAGCGCAGCCCGCCCATGGCCTCGCCGATGGCGCCGAAGCCCGGCCGATCGCGGTACGGCCCGGTCTGGCCGTAGCCGGAGATGCGCACCATCGTGAGGTTGGGGTTGAGGGCCGAGAGCACGTCCCAGCCGAGACCCAGCTTCTCCAGGCCGCCGGGGCGAAAATTCTCGACCACCACGTCGGCGCTCGCGGCGAGGCGCTTGACGATGTCGAGCCCCTCCGGCGTCTTGAGGTTGACCGCGATCGACTTCTTGTTGCGCGACTGGAGATACCACCACAGCGAGGTGTCGCCGTGCATCTTGCGCCAGGTGCGCAGGGGGTCGCCGCCCTCGGGCGACTCGACCTTGATCACCTCGGCACCGAACTCGGCCAGGAGCTTGGTGGCGAAGGGTGCGGCGATGAGCTGGCCGAGTTCCAGCACACGGATCCCGCTGAGCGGACCTGACACCGTCGTTCTCTCCCTGTCTTTGCATGAAGGATACGACCAGCGGTTGGGCGATGTCCAAACGTCATGCGCCAGCCTGCGTTCTCCGGACGCGAACGCAGGCGACGTTCAACCTCCGGCCGTGCGCAGATGGTCGAGGAGCAGGGCCGCGGCGGGCGGCAGGGCGCCGGGCCGGACCACCAGGGTGAGCGTCCGCGTGGCCCACGGGTCGGTCAGCGGCACCGCGGCGAGCCGCATCTGCGGACCGAGCAGGGCGTAGACCCCCTCGGGGATCGTGCCGAGGCCCATCCCGGCCTGGGCCATCCGGCAGATCCCGTCGAAGCTCGGCACGTGGATCCGCAGGCGCAGCGGGCGCCCGAGGCGCCGGGCCTCATCCCGCAGGGCCGCGTAGATCGAACTCTCCACGTGCAGGCCGACATGATCGTAGTCGAGGGTGTCGGCGAGGGCGATTGCGCCGCGCCCGCTCAAGGGATGGTCGGCCGGCATCACCAGGACCAGGCGGTCGCCGCGATACGGATAGGCGGTGAGCGAGCGGGTATCGGTGCCGCCGGCGCAGATCCCGAGATCGGCCACGCCCTCCTCGACGCCGAGCACCACGCCGCCGCTCGGCCGCTCCGCCAAATCCACGCGGATCCGCTCCTGCGCGGCCAGGAAGACCTGAAGGTCCTCGGGCAGGAACTGCACGATGGCCGAGAGGTTGGCGAGCATCCGCACGAAGCCGCGCACCCCGTGCGCGTGCTCGGCCAATTCCAGCGCCATCTGCTCGGCGCTCGCCAGCATCCGGCGGGTGTGGTGCAGCAGGGTTTCGCCGGCCGGCGTCAGCCGCATGCCCCGCGGCTCGCGGGTGAGCAGCGTACAGCCCAGGGCATGCTCCAGCTCGGCCAGCCGCTTGCTCACCGCCGACGGGGCGATCGCCGCCCGACGCGCCGCGCCGTTGAGCGTCCCCGCCTCGCAGATCGCCGCGAACAGGCGCAGCGTCTTGAGGTCGAGGCGGCTGACGGTCGCCGCGGTGGGAAGCGTCTCGCGAATGCTCAGGATCCTTTCTTCGCGGTCTCTTCGAGCCGTTCCCGATCGCGTTGCGACAGGGAACGGCTCTCAGTCCTTGTCTAGCCGCGCTCTCTAACGCCGAACCGGTGTCCACTTCGGCGGAGAGCGCTCTAAGGGCCGCGCCAGTCCCGGGCGCCGACCGGCTGGCCGTGCGTGCCGTGACCGAGCTTCGCCCCCTGCCGGTTGACCAGGCCGAAGCGCAGGACCGCCTGCTCCAGAAAGTCGATGGCGTCGACGAGATGCGTCCGGGCCGCCGCGACCGCGTCCTCGCCCTCCTCGACGGGGGTCTCGGCGAGGTTCACCGCGGCGATCAGCACCCGGTCGCGCTCCTCCTCGATCCGCCGGTCGCGCTCGACATGGCCGCGGACTTTCGCGTCGAAGGCCTCGATCACCGACCAGGGCAGCGCGTCCTTGTCGGCCGGCGCCCGGAAGGCGAGGGCGTGGCGCCGCGCCGCCGCGGCGGCGGCCCTGACGTGGTCGGCGAGTTCTGCATCCATCCCGGGTCTCCGTGTGATTTCAAGCCTGGATCGGGCATCGTCCTTTTCCGAAGGCCGGCAACCACCGTTCGGGACGCTGCTGTCTCGAACGCGCACCTGTCCCGCCCGTTGCCGAGGGCCTTACCTTGACAAGGCGCGCCCTTATCTCTCGGAACTGTGATCGGTGTACCGGGCCTGGCCCGGACGGGAGTTAGCCTGAATGGTCTCGATGCTGAACGCCGGCGCCCTGCGCCCGACATCCGCGGCGGCGCGCCTTCTCGGCGCGCTCACGATCCTGCTGGTCGCCACCGGGCTCTCCGGCTGCGGCGCGATCAACCGCGTGCCGACCCTGGAGGAGCAAGCCAAGTCGTCCTGGAGCGAGGTGCAGAACCAGTACCAGCGCCGGGCCGACCTGATCCCGAACCTGGTCGAGACCGTGAAGGGCTACGCCCAGCAGGAGAAGGACGTGCTGATCGGCGTCACCGAGGCCCGGGCCAAGGCATCGAGCGTGAAGGTCGACGCCTCGACGGTGAGCGACCCGCAGAAGTTCAAGGAATTTCAGGACGCCCAGAACCAGCTTTCTGGCGCGCTCGGGCGGCTGCTGGTCACGGTGGAAAAGTACCCCGACCTGAAGTCGAACCAGAACTTCCTGGCCCTGCAATCGCAGCTCGAAGGCACCGAGAACCGCATCGCCGTGGCGCGGCGCGACTATATCGGCACGGTCCAGGCCTACAACACCGAGCTGCGCACCATCCCGGGCCGCTGGATCGCCGCGATCCTGTATCCCGAGTCGAAGCCGATGGAGACGTTCTCGGCGACCCCGAACGCCGACCGGCCGCCGAACGTGAAGTTCTAGATGCGGCACGTCTCGATGCGACTTCTCTAGATGCGACTCATGGGCCTGAGCACCGGGACGCTGGTGCGGCTGCTCCTGGCGCTGGTCGTCCTGTTCGGGTGCCTGGCGGTCTACGCGGTCGGGGCGCTGGCCGCCGACCTGACCTTCCCGCCGCTCACCGGGCGGGTGGTCGACGGCGCCGGCATCCTCACGCCGGACCAACGCCAGGCGCTCGAGGCCAAGCTGAAGGCGCACGAGGACAAGACCTCGGACCAGGTCGTGGTGGCGACCGTGCCCAACCTCCAGGGCACGACCGTCGAGGATTACGCCAACCGCCTGTTCCGGGACTGGAAGCTCGGGCAGGCCAAGACCAACAACGGCGCCCTGCTGCTGGTGGCGCCGAGCGAGCGCAAGGTGCGGATCGAGGTCGGCTACGGCCTCGAAGGCGCGCTCACCGACGCGCTCTCCCGGGTGATCATCGCCAGCGCGATCACGCCGCGGTTCAAGACCGGCGACTATTACGGCGGGATCGATGCCGGGATCGACGGGATGCTGGGCATCCTGTCGCGGGACGCGCAGGACTGGCAGCGCAAGCCGCAGGTCCGCGCCGACGAGGTCGATCCCACGCAGGTCGCGGTCTTCGTCATCCTGTTCCTGGTCGTGCTGTTCGTGGCCTGGCGCATGAACCGCGGCGGCACCGGCCGGGCCGGACGCGGCGGCGGCATCGTCTTCCTGCCCGGCCCCGGCTCGGGCGGATGGAGCGGCGGCTTCTCGGATGGCGGATCGTCCGGCGGCGGCTTCTCCGGCGGGGGCGGCTCGTCGGGCGGCGGGGGAGCCTCGGGTGACTGGTAGGATCGCGGACGTGCTCACTCCGGAGGCGCGCGAGCGCCTCGCCGCGGCGGTGTCCCGGGCCGAGGCCGGCACCTCCGGCGAGATCGTCGTGATGGTCAGCCGGCGCGCGGGCGCCTACCGCTCGGTGGTGGTGCTCACGGCCCTGATCGCCGCGCTGATCCTGCCCTGGCCGCTGATCGCGCTGACCGGCTGGAGCGCCACCGCGATCCTGCTGGCGCAGGCGGCCCTGGTCGCCGCAATCCTGGGGCTGAGCCAGATCGAGCGGCTGCGCCTCCCCCTGGTGCCGCGCCGGCTGCGCAGCGCCCGGGCCCGCGAGGCCGGGCAGCGGGCGTTCTGGTCCCGGGGCCTGAGCCGGACCCGGTCCCGCACCGGCGTGCTGCTCTACCTGTCGCTTGCCGAGCGCCATGCCGAGATCGTCACGGATCTCGGCGTGCTCCAGCGCATCCCGGCGCAATCCTGGGACGGGATCCTGGCCGAGCTTACCCGCGCCCTGGCGCGGGGCGACATCGAGGGCGGCCTGACCGAGGCGGTGGAGCGCATCGGCGCCTGCCTGGCCGAGCATCTGCCGGCGGGCCCGCACGATCCGGACGAATTGCCGAACCGGGTGATCGTCGCGGATTAGGATCGCGTCTGGAGAGTGACTCTAGCCCCGGATGCGTCGCAGCGCGGCCATGGCATCCTCGGGCGAGGCGTCGCAACCCGCTGGGACGACCAGCTTCACGGCCAGCTCGTGCCGCGTTGCGGCCCCGCTTATTCCCAGAACTGCGCCCGTCCGGCGCATGAAATACAGGACGCTCAGTTGCGTCACGGCCCGGGGGCCTTCGAGCGCCCAGCCGCGATAGACGTAGACGACTCGATCATTCGGATCGCGCGGCGCCGCCAGCGACGTGTCGGTGCCATGCGGCGAAGGCTCGACGAAGTCGGCCGTCACCGGCAGCGGGCAGGTGCCGGTCCAGACCAGCCGGCGCACGGCCTCGGCGCGCGGCAGAACCACACCGTCCCCGAGATCGACCGCGGCCGCGCTGGCCGGCTCCGGGGGCGCCGGGTTCCCGTAATCCTGGACCCGCACCGACACCGAGAGGGCGAGCAGCAGGCACAGGGCGGCCAGCCCCGCCCGGTCGGCGTTGATCAGGCGGGTCGCGCGAGCGGGCACGGCGTCCTCTCGACATGGACCACGATCGGCAGCAGCGACGCCGCCACGGACACCAGCGCCACGGTGACCGAGCCGACCCCGTCGTGCCAGTCGCGGTAGGCCTCCGCGGAGGGCAGCATCGCCAGGATCCGGGCGATGTTGATCGCCACCACCAGGACGGCGCTCACCGCCAGGGCGCCGAGCGTCCCTCGGCTGACCGACCGGCCGGCGATCTTGAGCACGCACAGCCAGATCAGAGCCGCCAGCGACAGGTTGTGGAAGGCCGAACAGCCCTCCAGCATGATGATCGACCAGTCCGGGCGGGCGCTGAGATAGACACCGCTCGCCTGCAGCCCAGGGAAAACGACGCGCCCGACCCAGGCCATCACGGCGACCTCGAACGGCTCGATGGCGTGGTAGAACAGCTTGAAGACGAGCTTGCTCCACAATTCGCAGAGCGACAGGGCGAGCCAGATCTGCCCGATATCGGCCAGCACGCGGTCCCGAGCGCGCCGGGCGAGGAGCCAGGCCGCGGCCAGCGTCATGCCGGCATAGACCGCGTGGGGCTCGGGCAGGAACCAGCTCAGCGCGCAGGCGATCAGGATAGCAAGGTCGGTCCGGGTCAGCGCCGGCCTACGGTGCCGCGCCGCGAAGAGGATCGCCGCGGTCGCGAGGGTGGCGAACACCTCGCCGAACTTGAACTCGACGAGGCGCTGGAGGCCCGGGTTGGGTTCGAGCAGCAGGCGCTGCAACGCGGCTGAAGCAGCCGTGCCGCAGCCGAAGATCAGCAAGTTCCAGCTCGCGGCCTGGACGGGCCAGTTCGCGGCGCGCGCCGCCTCGATCGGCCCGCCTATGCCATGCCGTGTCAGCACCCCGGCCATCCGGGCGCTCAAAAGACGGCCGGCGCGCGGCGCCTGCGCCGGAGGAAGGCCACGGTGCCTCCCGCCAGGGCGAGACCCAGCACCGCGTTGATCTCAGGAGCCGGCGCACCGCCGGAATGACCGCCGGAACCGGCATCGAGGGAGAAGAGGCCGGCAAAGGCGCCGTCAGCCCCGTACGAGGCTGCTGCAACGGGGCCGGTCACCGTGCGCCCGCCTCCCCGCGAGCCGCCGCCGCCCGCCCCGCCGACCGCGGCGCTCTTTACCGCATAGGACGCGCCGGCCGTGGCCGAGCCGATGGACGGCGGCGACAGGAGCCCCGGGAAGGCCGACCCTCCTCCAAAACAGGTCACCGTGCGAGCGAACGGATCTCCTCTGAGCAGGGCATCCAGGCTCGCGAAGTGTCTGGGACGAGGCAGACCAAAGGCGGAGATGGGCGGCGTCGAGCCGGCATCGCGAAACCTGAGGGGCTGGCAGATGAAGTCACGGATCACATCGAGGGGTTCTGCCTGGGCAAGATTGATCTGACCGAACAGGACCAGGGCGGCGACAGCGGCAGCACGCGACAGGCGTTCCTTCATTGCCCCCTCCACCCCGATTCTTGACGTCACGGCACGCGGATCCTGAATATGCAGCTCGGCATTGAATGGCGTTAACCAAATTATTGGGGCCATCAATAGAAGCTGATATGTTGGCGCGTCGACGCGCAGGTCAACTTCGGGTTTCTACTGAATTATTGCGTATTCAGAGCTATTAACTATTAAAGCTACTTGTGGGCGCTGACAGCCAAGGTCTGGGACACGACGGGTGAGACGGCGCAGACCCGCCTCACGCCCTCCGCCGGGACGCAGGAGGAGCCGGATTTGTGCGCTCCCGCACGAAGCTGGGCGCCTTGCGGTAACTCGGCCGGTCCACAGGCGATTCTCCTTCATAGACCGCTTGGGCCGGACCACGTCCGCCCGCGGGATGCCGGCTCCAGACGACGGAGCACGGCCGGCATCGTCCGAGGAGACCGCCATGAAGATCCTGATCGCCGCGACGCCGCTCACTGGCCACGTGAACCCGATGCTCGCCATCGGTCGCGCCGCCGCCGCCCGGGGTGACGACGTGATCGTGCTCACCGATCCGGCGTTCCAGGCGAAGGTCGAGGCGGCGGGCCTGCGCTTCGCGCCCTACGCGGACAACGAGTCCGCCGGATTTCTCGAGACGACGCTGCCGGCCGGCCCGGAACGCTTCCGGCGCGAGTTCCAGCGGCGCTTCATCGATCCGATGCCGGTTCAGGCGGCCGCCCTGCGGGCCCTGATCGCCGCGGATGCGCCGGACGTGATCGTCGCCGGCAGCATGTTCCTCGGGGTGCTGCCGCTGCTCCTCGATTCCGCGCCGCGGCCGCCGATCGTGACCGCCAATATCAGCTTCCTGTTCCTCGACCGGCCGGACCACGCCCCGATCGGTCTCGGCCTGCCGCCGGCCCGCGACCAGACCGAGCTCGCCCGCTACGCCGCCTTGAAGGCCGGGATGGATGCGGGCTTCACCAACCCGGTCCGAGCCTATGCCGACGCTCAGCTCGCCCGGCTGGGCGTGCCGCCGTTACCGGCCTCGCTGCCGCACTCGATCGTGGTGCTGCCGGACCTGTTCCTTCAGCCGACCGTGCCGGGCTTCGAGTACGATTACGGTGCGCTGCCCCCGGGCGTCCGCTTCATCGGGCTGCTCCAGCCCCCGGCCCCTCCTGCGCCCCTGCCGGATTGGTGGCCCGAGCTCGAACAGGCCAACGCCCTGGGCAAGCCCGTCGTCCTGGTCACGCAGGGCACCCTCGCCAATGCCGATTTCGGCGATCTGGTCGAGCCGACGCTCGCCGCCCTTGCTGATCGTGACGATCTGCTGGTCCTGGCCACCACCGGCGGACGGCCGATCGAGGCGCTGCGGGGGCCGATCCCGGCCAACACCCGGGCGGCGAGGTTCCTGCCGTTCCGCGAATTGCTGCCTCGCGTCAGCGTGCTCGTCACCAATGGCGGCTACGGCAGCGTCTCTCAGGCCCTGGCGAACGGCGTGCCGATCGTCTCGGCCGGTCTGACCGAGGACAAGGCGGAGGTGAACGCCCGCATCGGCTGGTCGGGCGTCGGCCTCAACCTCGCCACCAACACACCGAGTCCCGACGCTCTGCGGACGGCGGTGACACGGGTGCTCGACGAGCCGACCTTCCGGCAGCGGGCTGGTGTGTTGCAGGAGGCTTTCGCGGCACGGGATGCGATGGCCGGGATTTTGGGCGCGATCGATGATCTCGGCCGCTCCGGCCCGGTACGCCGCGACGGTATGAGCGCAGCGGTACCTTTGGCGCAGTCGGCGTAACGCCTGCGCGGCCAGCCCTTTTTAGGGATTTGTCGCAGGTTAAGCACCGGACTGCCCTGCCCACCGCATCGTGCCGGGTCTTTGCAGAACCAGTTCTACCAACCACCCCGTCATTCCGGGCTCGCCTGCGGCGCCCCGGAATGACGGCGTGGATGTCGAGACCTCTAGATCACTCACATACGCCCAGAAAGATGTCCTAGAACCCGGTTTCCGGACCGCCAAATTGATTGCCAAGGGGTGAAGACGAAAATGTTTCCCGTGAAACATTCACAGGTTTAACGCGCACGCCCGGCGAAGCGCAGCGCCCCGCCGGATCGCACATCCCAGCCCGTCAACGCCGAACCGCCACTGGCCCGTTCATCCCCGGCCAATCGGAATAGCCGTTGGCGCCGCCGCCGTACCAGTAGGGCTTCGGCGCCTCGGCCAAGGGGGCGCCGCTGGCGAGACGGCCGACGAGATCGGGATTGGCGATATACGGTCGGCCGAAGCTGAACAGGTCGGCCCGGCCTTCGGCCAGTTCCGTCTCGGCGAGATCCAGGGTGAGCTGGTTGTTGCCGATATAGGCGCCGTTGAACCGGCGGCGCAGGTCGAGGAAATCGACGCCGTCCGGCACGTCGCGGGTCTGCTGGGTCACGCCCTCGATCGTGTGGACGTAGAGCAGGTTGAAGCCGTTCAGGGCATCGATATAGGCGCCGTAGGTGGCGTGCGGATCGGAATCGAGCGGCGTCTCGCCGGGCTGGGTGGTCGCGGGAGACAGACGAATGCCGACCCGGGCGCCGCCGCCCCAGACCTCGGTGACCGCGCGGACCACCTCAAGCGGAAAGCGCAGGCGGTTCTCGATCGAACCGCCGTAGCGGTCGGTGCGCCTGTTGGTGGAATCGCGGACGAATTGCTCCAGCAGGTAATTGTTGGCCGAGTGGATCTCGACGCCGTCGAAGCCCGCCCGCTTTGCGTTCTCGGCCGCCCGCCGGTAATCGGCGACAATCCCCGGGATCTCGTCGGTCTCGAGCGCCCGGGGCGTCACGTGGGGCTTCATGCCGTCCTGGGTGAACGCGGTGCCTTCGGGCTTGATCGCGGAGGCCGAGACCGGGAGCGCGCCGCCGGGCTGAAGCTCGGGATGCGAGATCCGGCCGGTATGCCAGAGTTGCAGGAAGATCAGCCCGTCATTGGCGTGGATCGTCTTCACGATCCGCGACCAGCTCTCGACCTGCGCGTCGGACCAGATCCCCGGCGTGTAGGCGTAGCCGACCCCCTGGGGTGAGATGTTGGTCGCCTCGGAAATGATCAGGCCGGCATTGGCCCGCTGCCCGTAATAATCGGCGGCGAAATCCGGCGGCACGCCGTCGGTGTTGGAGCGGCTGCGGGTGAGCGGCGCCATCACCACCCGGTTCTTGAGGGTTAGGTCGCCGATGGTGACGGGCTGAAGGATCGGGCTGGTCGGCATGAAACCTCGGATACGGAACATTCGGAAGGACGAGCAGCGTCGGCTGTCGCCGGCCGTCGAAAGGCTGCCATCGCGGCGCCGGCATGCTCGGGATGGGTGGTCGATAACCCGCCGAGGTCGGGCCTCGGTTCCCCCGGCGTTTCCGCTGCCCTTGCCCGATGCCGACGCAGGCCAGCGGTTCGGAATGCCGCGGGAACCGGATCGCGAGGCAGGTCTTGCCTGACAGGTGACGTCGCGAGCGGCTTGGCCCCGCGCATCGCCTCTACGGAACTTGACTGGACGGCCGGGGACTTGCCCTGGCGAGGCCGCGTCCCGCGGCTCTGCTTCCCCCATCTGGAGAACCGACGCCATGAAGGCACTCTGCTGGCACGGCAAGAACGACATCCGCTGCGACACGGTCCCGGATCCGGTGATCGAGGATGCCCGCGACGTGATCATCAAGGTGACGAGCTGCGCCATCTGCGGCTCGGATCTCCACCTGATGGACGGTCAGATGCCGACCATGGAATCCGGCGACGTGCTCGGCCACGAGTTCATGGGCGAGGTGATCGAGGTCGGCCAGGGCTTCACCAAGTTCCGGAAGGGCGACCGCATCGTCGTCCCGTTCAACATCAATTGCGGTGCCTGTCGGCAGTGCAAGCTCGGCAATTACTCGGTCTGCGAGCGCTCGAACCGCAACGGTGCGATGGCGGCCGCGCAGTTCGGCTACCCGACCGCGGGCCTGTTCGGCTACTCGCACCTCACCGGCGGCTATGCCGGCGGCCAGGCCGAGTACGTGCGCGTCCCCATGGCCGACGTGGCGCCCATGAAGGTGCCGGACGGCATGGACGACGAGTCGGTCCTGTTCCTCACCGACATCCTGCCCACCGGCTGGCAGGGCGCCGAGCATTGCGAGATCCAGGGCGGTGAGATCATCGCGATCTGGGGCGCGGGTCCGGTCGGGCTGTTCGCGATCCAGTCGGCCAAGATCATGGGCGCCGGGCGCATCATCGCCATCGACACGGTGCCCGAGCGCTTGGCCCTCGCCAAAAAATCCGGCGCCACCGACGTCATCGACTTCATGAACGAAGATGTGTTCGAGCGGATCAAGGAGATCAGCAAGGGCCAGGGCGCCGATGGCGTGATCGACTGCGTCGGCATGGAAGCGAGCGCCGGCCATGGCGGCCTCACCGGCGTGCTCTCGACCCTTCAGGAGAAGCTGACCTCCACCGAGCGGCCCTACGCGCTGGCCGAGGCGATCAAGGCGGTCCGGCCCTGCGGCATCGTCTCGGTGCCGGGCGTCTACGGCGGCCCGGTCCCGGTCAACATGGGCTCGATCGTCCAGAAGGGCCTGACCCTCAAGAGCGGACAGACCCACGTGAAGCGCTACCTGGAGACGCTGACCAAGCTGATCCAGGAGGGCAAGTTCGACATGACGTCGATGATCACCCACCGCTCGACCAACCTCGCGGACGGCCCGGACCTCTACAAGACGTTCCGCGACAAGGCCGATGGCTGCGTGAAGGTCGTCTTCCACCCGAACTGAGTTCGCGTGCGGCGCGTGTGACGCCGCCTCCGATGCCCCGGTCTTCAAGGACCGGGGCTTTGACTGTCGCTGTATCCCAGGATTGATCCCGTATGACGATGCCGGCCGCCCGTACTCTGCTGCCTCTCCTCCTTTCAACGCTCGCCGGGCCGGCCCTGGCGCAGGAGCCCGTGGCCGCGACATCGCCGCCGCCGGCCGGATCCTCGGCGCTGACCCAGGTCGCGCGCTTCCAGCATCAGGTCACCGGCGTGACCGTGGCGCAGGACGGGCGGATCTTCGTGAACTTCCCGCGCTGGACCGAGGATGCCCCGGTCTCGGTGGCGGAGCTGAAGGACGGGAAGCCGGTCCCCTACCCCGATGCGGAGTGGAATGCCTGGCGCAACGCCCGCAAGGACGAGGTGGACCCCAAGACCCATTTCGTCTGCGTGCAGAGCGTGGTCGCCGACCGGCACGGCCGGCTCTGGGTGGTCGATGCCGCCGCCCCCGCCATGGCGGCCGTCGTCAAGGATGGCCCGAAGCTCGTGGCGATCGACCTGAAGACCAACACGGTGGCGAAGACGATCGCGTTCGATCCGCTTGTCGCCCCGCAGGGCTCCTACCTGAACGACGTACGGATCTCGCCCGACGGCAAGACCGCCTACCTTACCGATTCCGGCGCCGAGGGCGCGCTGGTGGTGGTCGACATCGACTCGGGCAAGGCCAAGAGGCTGCTGGCGGGCGTACCCGCGACCATGCCCGACACCGCCGTGACGGTGACCTATGACGGCAAGCCCCTGCGGCGGCCGGACGGGCGCGGCGTCGAGTTCTCGGCCGACGGCATCGCCCTCGCGCCGGACGGCAAGACGCTCTACTGGCAGGCGATCAAGGGCAAGACGCTCTACAGCCTGCCCACCGACGCGCTCACCGGCTGGGTCACGGCGGCCCTCGTGCCGGAGAATCTGGCCGACAAGAGCCTGACCGGCAAGATCGCCTCGGTAGGCGAGAACGGGCCGGCCGACGGGCTGCTCATCGACCGCCACGGCGGCCGCATGTACGTGACCTCGCCGCAGGACGATTCGATCAAGGTCCGCGACCTCGCGGCCAAGGAGTCCGGCCTGACCACTTTGGTGCAGGATCCGCGGCTGCGCTGGCCGGACACGTTCAGCCAGGGCCCGGACGGGACGGTCTACGTCACGACCTCGCACATCCAGGATTCCGCCTTCTACAAGGAGGGCGCTCCGATTGCCCTGCCGACCGAGCTGTGGAGCTTCAAGCCGACGGCTGCGCCGCGTTGAGATAAGCAAACAATCCGGGCCGCATATCGGTGCGGCCCGGAGCTTGAACGTGTTCGTCTCCACGACCCGACGGGGCGAATATCAGTCTCTGCAAGGCTCATTGCCTGAACATGGACAGATCGAGGGCCTGTAACCGCCACTTACACCCACTCCATGTCTTCAAATTTTGACAATCGATCGTTTCAACGAATACAATATGGCGCCATTATTTCAGGGCCCCGGAAACAGAAAGAAACAGATGTGCTAAATTTGCATCTTGATTTTAAATCTTTATTAAGCGCAAAAATTTCATCTTCCCTCCTCAGACGTTCGGTTCGTCCGGGATCAGTTTCATAGCGGTTGAGATATTTTACGAGGATTTGACGACCGATGAGCATACTATTCAATAAAGATATTCACGCCCGTGTGGAAGCACTCGACCGGTCCCAGGCGGTCATCGAATTTGCCCTCGACGGTACGATCCTGACGGCCAACAAGAATTTCCTCGATGCGGTCGGCTATAGCCTCGACGAGATTCGCGGCCAGTCCCACGGGATGCTGGTCGCGCCGGCCTTCCGCGAGAGCCAGGCCTACGGTGATTTCTGGGCGGCGCTCCGGCGCGGTGAATTCCAGGCCGGCGAGTTCAAGCGCATCGGCAAGGGCGGCCGCGAAATCTGGCTGCAGGCGACCTACAACCCGATCCTGGGCCGGGGCGGCAAGCCGATCAAGGTCGTCAAGTTCGCCAGCGACGTGACCGAACAGGTGATGCGCACCATTGGATACGAGGGCCAGATCGCCGCGATCAACCGGTCGCAGGCGGTGATCGAGTTCGCCCTCGACGGCACGATCCTGACCGCGAACGACAATTTCCTCACGGCGATGGGCTATCGGCTGGACGAGGTCCAGGGCCGCCACCACAGCCTGTTCATCGCCCCGGAGGCCCGGGCGGGCGCCGCGTATCGGCAGTTCTGGGAGAGCCTGGGGCGCGGTGAGTATCAGGCGGACGAGTATTGCCGGCTCGCAAAGGGTGGCCGCGAAGTCTACATCCAGGGCAGCTACAACCCGATCTTCGACCGCGACGGGCGTCCGCTCAAGATCGTGAAGTTCGCCACCGACGTCACCGCCGCGGTGATGGAGCGTCGGCGTCGGGCCGAGTTGCAGAGCGCCATCGCGCGTGACCTGGCCGCCATCGCGCAGGCCGCCTCCGGCGTCTCGCATCAGGCCGGGCAGGCGGCCCAGTCATCGACGCACGTCTCCGGCGACATCCAGACGGTCGCCTCGGGCGCCGAGGAACTGGCGGCCTCGGTCGCCGAGATCAGCGCGCAGGTGGTCCAGGCCTCGGAGATTTCCGGGCAGGCCGTGGGCCAGGCTCGCGAGACGCATCGGATCATCGCCGGCCTCAGCCAGTCGGCGGCCCAGATCGGCGAGGTCGTCGCGCTGATCCAGAGCATCGCGGCGCAGACCAACCTGCTGGCGCTCAACGCCACGATCGAGGCCGCGCGCGCCGGCGAGGCCGGCCGGGGCTTCGCGGTGGTGGCCTCCGAGGTGAAGGAACTCGCCAACCAGACCGCCCGGGCCACGGAACAGATCGGCACGCAGATCGCCGGGAGCCAGGAGGCGACCCGGGGAGCCGTGGAGGCGATCGGCTCGATCCAGGGCACGATCGTGAAGCTCAACGAGGTCGCGACCGCGATCTCGACCGCCGTCGAGCAGCAATCCGCCGTCACCCGCGAGATGTCGGCCAGCATGCAGACGGCCGCCAGCGGCGTCGGCGCGATCACCGCGAGTCTCGGGGTCATCGCCCAATCCGCCGAGCAGGCGAACGGTGCCACGCAGCAATTGCGCGCGGCCGCGCAGAACGCCGCCTGATTGCAGGCGGCCCGACCGCGTGCGAGGAGCGTGCGGGGCCGACAGGTTCGCGGCGCGGTTCCCGACGCCCCGGACGGTCCGAGAGCCCCATGTGCAACCTCTACAGCCTGCGCACCGGCCCCGCCGAGCTGCACCGCGCCTTCGGGCTCGCCCACGACCGCACCGGCAACCTGCCGCTGCTGCCCGCGATCTTTCCCGACCAGATGGCGCCGGTGGTCTGGAACGGCGCGGAGGGCCGGGAACTCGCCATGATGCGCTGGGGCATCCCGGGCCCGAAGGCGTTCGGCGAGCATCCCGTTACCAATGTCCGCAACGCGGCGAGCCCGCATTGGCGTCCCTGGCTCGGGCCGGCCCATCGCTGCCTCGTGCCGGTGACCGCGTTCAGCGAGTACGCCGACACCAAGCCGCGCAAGACGCCCGTGTGGTTCGCCCTCAATGAGGATCGGCCGCTCTTCGCCTTCGCGGGCATCTGGCGGCCCTGGACCGGCGTGCGCGGGACCAAGCGCGAGAACCCGGACCGTGTGGCGGAGAAGCACCGCCTGTTCTCCTTCCTGACCACGGAAGCCAACGGCATCGTCGGCCCGGTCCACCCGAAGGCGATGCCGGTTCTGCTGACCGAGCCGGAGGAATGGGCGGCCTGGCTCGAGGCTCCGACCCCGGACGCGCTCAAGCTGCAGCGCCCGCTGCCGGATTCGGCGATGCGCGAGGTCGCCCGCGGCGAACGCGCGGACGGCCCCGAGACGGATGCGAAGCCTGAACCGTAAAGCCGGTCCGCGCGGATTACTGGATCGAGCCGCCGTCCCGCGCCTGCAGCAGCCGTAGAGCTTCTTCCAGCACAGCGTGCAGATCCGCCGCCCCCTGCGGGCTGAGCGGCAGGCCGACCCGCTGGCCGTGGATCGTATCGAGGACGATCATGGCGAGATCCTCGCCGATCAGCAGGCTGGGCTTCGGAAGACAGAGCGGCAGGACGAAATCGCCCTCCGTCTCGCCGAGGGCATCGACGGCGTCGCCGGGGCGAAAGGGCTTGGTCTTTTCGTTCATCGCGGGCCGACCTCGCGGGCATGTCCGGTATGACGGGGCGGAGGCTACGCCATCGGGTGACGCCCGGCCAGCCTGTGGACGAATCCTCAAGGCCCGGCCCCGCCCTCCCGATCGAGCACACGCAGCGACCGGACCGTCAGGCTGTCGATCTCCAGCGCGCCGACCTTCAGGGATCCCACCTCCAGCGCCCCGACCCGGGCGCGGCCGACCGAGAGGCGGCCGATCGCGAAGGCGCCGAGCGCCACCGCGCCGAAGGCCGCGACCCCGATCGCGACGGCGCCCAGCGCGGAGGCGCCGACGGCCCCGGCTCCGACGGCCCCGGCCCCGAGCGCGGCGGCGTCGCGGGACGGGGCGGCGCCGGCTTGGACCGGGCGGCGCATCATGTCCTCGGGCATCAGAGATCCTCTCGCGGCACCCCCTCGGGTATCGCCCTCCCTTCGGAGCGCGGCAAGGCCGGGCTCTCAAGACGGATCGGCGCCTTCAGTAGAGCCGCGTGCGGTAGGACTCGGCGATCCACGCCTCAGCCTCCGGGATATCGGAGGCGGCGGTCTGGTCGGCCAGGATGCGCCCGAGGCTGGGAAAGGTGTCGCGCGCGACGTGGCGCGCCGGATCCCAGAGCTGCGCGCGCATCAGCGCCTTGCCGCAATGGAAGAACGCCTCCCGCACCTGCACGACCAGGCCGACCGTCGGCACCGTGCCCTGGGCGCGCATCGGTTCGAGCAGCATGCGATCCCGCGTCACCGCGGCGGTGCCGTTCACCCGCAGGGTCTCGTCGATGCCCGGCACGAAGAAGATCACCCCGATTCCGGGGCTCGCGATGATATTGCGAAAACTGTCGATGCGGTCATTGCCGCGCCGATCGGGGATCACCAGGGTGCGGGCATCGGGAATGGCCACGAAGCCCGGCGCGTCGCCCCGGGGGCTGGCATCGGCTTGGCCGGCCGCGTCGGCGCTCGCCAGCACCAGGAACGGCGCGAGCGCGATGAACCGGCGGGCGTAACCGTCGATGTGGTCGAGCACCTTGCCGGCAGCGAGCGGGCCGACGGCGCCGAACTGGGCGCGCAGATCCGCCGCGTCGCGGATCGTCGCGGGATCCCGGGTTTCGCTGTCCATGAGACCCTCCTGAAAACCGCCGATGGCCGATCGCTGCTTCGACCTTAACGATGGCCCGGGGCTTTCGGAACGGGGCCGGGCCCGTCAGGGCCAGACGCGGATCGCCACCGGGCGGCGCAGCAGGTCCCGGTCGGAGGTGATGGTGCAGCCGTCCACGCGCAGGCTCGCGTAGGTGAGCAGGGCGCCGTCG
Source organism: Methylobacterium sp. J-072 (assembly GCF_022829425.1). Lineage (NCBI taxonomy): Bacteria > Pseudomonadati > Pseudomonadota > Alphaproteobacteria > Hyphomicrobiales > Methylobacteriaceae > Methylobacterium > Methylobacterium sp. J-072. Next base: position 22,151 of record NZ_JAKSYK010000201.1, read on the forward strand.
CCGACATCGTCGAAATTGCGCCCCTTCGCCGCCGGATCGAGGAGCGACGGATAGGCGATCAGCGGCGCGGTCGCCTTGCACGGATCGTCGTACAGGGTCGCGCCTTCGAGGAGCAGGCGCGGCGTGTCCCAGGCGATCAGGTCGCGCGAGCTCGTCCAGTAGAACCCGGATTTCGCGAAGCCCTCCCCGGGCTTGGCCATGAACACCGCGATCCAGGCGCCGGTGTCCCGGTGGCGAACCACGGCCCCGACCGGACCGGGGAACGGCCCCACCGGGCGGCAGGTGGCGGGTTGCTTGGCAGCTTTGCGGTACGGGTCCGGGAAGGCGGCAGTGAAGCCGGTGCCGGTCCAGGCGCGCCAGCGGGTCGGGTCGGCGGGGCCGTCGCTGCGGAACAGGCAGACACCCGCTTCCTGGGCGCTGCCGGGCCGGGCCCAGCCCGTGGTCGAGGCCAAGACGTAGCGCCAGCGCCCGTCCGCGACGATGTTCGACGGGTTGAAGAAGCCCCGGTGCCGGCCCTGGTCGACCTCCTGCCGGAACGGCGCGCCCGCCACCACGACGGGCGGGCTCTGGCGCAGGAAGCTGCGCCCGCCATCCGCGGAAGCCGCGGCCGTGATCGTGTTGTACCAGCACGCCATGTAGGAGCCGGCCGGGCAGCGGCCGGGATGCTCGTTGGCCTGGTATTCGTGGTGCAGCAGCGCGGCGACGTGATTGCCGTCCTCGGTCCAGGTGGCGGTGATCCAGGACCGGTCGTCATAGGCCGCCGGATCGGCTTTTTCGCCCGAATCGAGCACCAAAGTGCAGTCGAGCTTGAGGTGGTCGAGATCTGGCCCGCGCAGGGCGCGGTTGCGGTAATGCATGCCGAACAGGGCCACCGCCCCGGCCGCATCCCGGAACGCCCGGGCCGGCGCATCCGGCACATCGGCGCCGTCGCAGGCATCGCGCCCGGCCTTGAAGACGATGGATGGCGGCCCGACCAGGGTCAGGGCGGATAGCGGCGGCTCGGCTGCGGCCCGGGCCGGCGGGGGGATGAGGTGAGCGAACGCCAGGAGGGTGGCGGCAAGCAAAGCGGAACGCTGCCGGATCCGTTCCCACGCAGCGGCTGTCATAGTCACGGATCGGCCCATTCAGGCCCCGACGCGCCCCCTCTCTCGTTCGGGCGTGGGCGGGGGAGATGGACCAGGTTTCTCCGGAGCGCTCGCATCCCTCACCCTGTCCCTTTCCTGTCAGGTGCGAGACCTCGACCCACGACGGACAGCTTGCGGGTGTCGAAGCTTTGACGGGC
>NZ_JAKSYK010000204.1:0-9118 GCF_022829425.1 Methylobacterium sp. J-072
AATCGACCAAGCAGCGCTTCACAGCGCAGCCAGATCGGTGAGCTCAAAAAGAGAGATACGACGATCGGCACTAGTCTCTCACTTGTCGAAGCCAAAGCTCCGACCGCAAGGACAAACGCCGTCCGCGTCTCCCTTCCTCAAATCCAACAATGTCAAAGACCGTGCGGCAGGATCCAGGGACCCGACCTACTACAGACAAACAGCAAGCTGCCCGGCTTTCCCGCCGGCCAACCCCGCAGATCTGTCAGAAGATGTCTCAGCGCCCGGGCCACTTCCGCGGCCGGCGCCGATGAGCGGTGTATACGCAGCTGGTTCCCGGCCGTCAACAGGGTTGTTCCGGGTGGAGCCGATTTTCTTGGACTCCGGCCACGACAAGGGTGTGACAGCCGATTCGGCCCCTACCTCCGATTGTGTCCCCCTCCCCCGAAGCGTGTCTCAGGCGTCGAGGCTCAGGGTCATCCCGTCATAGGCCGGCGCGACACCCGCGGGCAGGCGCGCCGCCAGGGCCGCGTAGTCGAGATCGGTGTGGAGGTTGGTCAGCACCGCCCGCCGGGGCTTGGTCTCGGCGATCAGCGCTAGGGCATCCGAGACGGAGAAATGCGTCGGGTGCGGCGTGTCCCGCAGGGCATCGATGATCAGGAGGTCGAGACCGTAGAGACGCGCCCGGCTCGCCTCCGGGATCAGGCTGACATCGGGCATGTAGGCGGCCCGGCCGAACCGGAAGCCCAGGGCGGCCTCGGTGCCGTGCTCGACCGGGAGCGATTCCACCGTGATCGGACCGCCCGGACCGTCGAGGGTCAGTTCGGAAGGCAGATCGCGCAGGTCGAGGATCGGCGGATAGGCGCTGCCCGGGGGCGTCTCGAAGCAGTAGCCGAACCGCGTGGTCAGCAGCGCCCGGGTGAGCGTGTCGGCATAGACCGGGATGCGCCCGCGCATGGTGATCACCAGGGGGCGCAGGTCGTCGATGCCGTGGGTGTGGTCGGCATGGGCGTGGGTGTAGAGCACGCCGTCGAGGCGCTGGACGCCCGCATCGATGAGTTGCTCGCGCAGGTCGGGCGAGGTGTCGACCAGCAGCGTGGTCCGCCCTCCCCCGGAGTCGCGCTCGACCAGGATCGAGCAGCGGCGGCGGCGGTTGCGCGGATCCTCCGGATCGCAGGCACCCCAGCCGCTGCCGACCCGCGGCACCCCGCCGGACGAGCCGCAGCCGAGGATGCGCAGGGTCAGGCTCGCCGGCGCGGCGCCCGGATCGGTCATGCCGCGTCCTTAGGTTTGGCCTTGTCGAACAGGGCGAAAAAATTCGCTGTGGTGATCCGGCCGAAGTCCTCGGCGGACAGCCCCAGGGTCTCGGCCAGCGATCGGGCGGTGTCGGCCGTGTAGGCCGGCTCGTTGGTGCGGCCGCGATGCGGTTCGGGGGCGAGGAACGGCGCATCGGTCTCCACCAGGATCCGGTCGCGGGGCACGCTCCGGGCGATGTCGCGCAAAGCGTGCGAGCGCCGGAAGGTGACGATGCCGGAGAACGAGATCGACAGCCCCAGCTCGATCCCGACCTCGGCGAGGCGCCGGCCCGACGAGAAGCAGTGCAGCACCGCCCGGAACGGCGTCCGGCCCATCTCGTCGGTGAGCACCCGCTCCATGTGGTCGTCGGCATCCCGGGCGTGGATGACCAGGGGCAGGCCGGACAGGCGCGCCGCCTCGATATGGGCGCGCAGCACCAGCTCCTGCACGGCCTCGGGGGCGCCGTCGGGATAGTGGTAGTCGAGTCCCGCCTCGCCGATCCCGACGCAGCGGGGATGCGCGGTCGCGATTCCCGCGATCGTCTCGGCGGGCACATCCGGCTCCTCGGCCGCCCCGTCCGGATGGGTGCCGATGGTGAACCAGATCTCGGGATGGGCCTCGGCGATCGCCCGGTAGGTCTCGGCCCGGGCGACCCGGGTCGAGATGGTGAGCATGCCGGTGACGCCCGCGGCCCGGGCGCGGGCGATCACGCCGGGCAGGTCCGCGGAAAAGTCCGGGAAATCGAGGTGGCAGTGGCTGTCGATCAGCATCGTGTCTCGGATCGCTGTCAGGCGGCCGGCGTTTCGGGCCGCTCGAACCGGGGGAAGACCGGGGCCGGGGCGGGCAAGGCGGTGCCGGGTACCAGGCGACCGCCCTCCCCCACATCGGCGAGCATGCGCCGGTCTGACGGTACGGCGAGCAGGTCCAGGAGCCTGGACGCTGCCGTGGGCACGAAGGGCTGGACCAGGATGCCGAAGGCCCGCAGGGCTTCGAGCGTCGTGTAGAGCACGGCGTTCATCCGGGCCGGATCGGACTTGCGCAGCTTCCAGGGCTCCTGGCCGGCGAAGTAGCGGTTGGCCTCGGCCACCACCGCCCAGATCTCAGCCAGGACGCTGTGGAGCGCGAGATCGCCCATCAGCTCCCGGACCTTCCCGGGCAGCGCATCGGCCTGCGCCAGGAGGGCGCGGTCGGCCTCGTCCAAGGAACCGGGCAGGGCGCCGGGATCCGGCACCGCGCCGTCGCAGTTCTTGGCGACCATCGAGAGCGAGCGCTGGGCGAGGTTGCCGAGGTCGTTGGCGAGGTCGGCATTGATCCGGCCGATGATCGCCTCGTGGCTGTAGCTGCCGTCGCCGCCGAACGGCACCTCGCGCAGCACGAAGTAGCGCACGGGATCGACCCCGTAGGTGTCGGCGAGCTCGAACGGGTCGAGGACGTTGCCGAGCGACTTCGACATCTTCTCGCCCTTGGAGAGCAGGAAGCCGTGGCCGAACACGCGCTTGGGCAGGGGCAGCCCAGCCGACATCAGGAAGGCCGGCCAGTAGATCGCGTGAAAGCGGACGATGTCCTTGCCGATCACGTGCAGGTCCATCGGCCAGAATTTTTTTAGGGGGGCCTCCGCGTCGGGAAAGCCGGTGACCGTCAGGTAATTGGTCAGGGCATCGACCCAGACATACATGACGTGGTTCGGATGCCCCGGCACCGGCACGCCCCAGTCGAAAGTGGTGCGGCTGACCGAGAGGTCCTTGAGGCCGGAGCGCACGAAGCTCGCCACCTCGTTTTTTCGGGTTTCCGGCCCGATGAAGTCCGGCTGGTCCTCGTAGAGCTTCAGCAGCCGGTCCTGGTAGGCGGACAATCTGAAGAGAAAATTCTCCTCCTCCATCCACACGACCGGCGTGTCGGTGGCGAGGCTGCGGCGGCTGCCATCCTCCAGCAGGCGGGTCTCGGCCTCGTCGTAATAGGCCTCGTCGCGCACGGAGTACCAGCCGGCGTACTTGTCCAGGTAGATGTCGCCGTTGGCCTCCATCCGCCGCCAGATCTCCTGCGCGGCTTCGTAGTGGCCGGGCTCGGTGGTGCGGATGAAGCGGTCGTAGGTGCAGTCCATCCGGTCGGCCATCGCCTGGAACCGGGCTGCCGTACCGTCGACGAAGGCGCGCGGGCTGGTGCCGGCCCGGGTCGCCGCCTGCTGGATCTTGAGGCCGTGCTCGTCCGTACCGGTGGAGAACAGCACGTCGTAGCCGTCGAGCCGGCGGAAGCGGGCGATGGCATCGGCGGCGATCACCTCGTAGGCGTGGCCGATATGCGGCGCGCCGTTGGGGTAGGAGATCGCGGTCGAGAGGCCGAAGGTTTTTTGGGACTGCGCCGGGGCGTTGGACGTCACGTCTGTGGTGTTCCGGATGATCGCAAAAGGCTGCCCGCGTTGTCGCGCGGCAGCGGCGGGGACGCAACCGCCGCTGCCGCGCGGACGATCGTGGATTCAAAAGGTCCGGGACCTTTTGCGGGTCCAGGGCAGAGCCCTGGCCGTCCCGGGAAGGCGCAACGTTTACGAGGCCGCCTCGGCAAGATCCCCGAACAACGACAGCACGACCGGGCGCCGGTCGAGATTGTAGATCGCAGCCTCCCGGGCGGCGCGGCCGAACCGCTCGGCGACCTCGACCAGGGCGGCGAGGCGCGCCGGCGGCTCGTCCCGGCGCCGGTCGAGTTCGGCCGAGACGAAGCGCAGGACCGCGTCCTGGGCGGCCTCGAACCGCGCCTCGGCGTCGCGCCCGGCCAGGGTCTCGGCGAGCTTGAGCACCCGGCCCCAATCGGGCGTCTGCGCCCGGGCCAGCAGGGTCTCGACCTCGGCGACGAGGCCGGCCGTGACCGGATCGAGCATCGCCAGCGCCCGGGCGACCGAGCCCTCGCACTGAGCGACCGCCCGGGCCAGGGCGGCCTCGTCCGGCTGCGGGAACGGCTCGGGCAGGCCGCGCACCACCCGGGCCACCGCCTCGGGGGCGAGCGGGCGCAGCATCAGCACCCGGCAGCGGGAGCGGATCGTCGGCAGCAGACGCCCGGGCTGGTGGGCCAGGATCAGGAACAGGGCGCGGGGCGGCGGCTCCTCCAGGACCTTGAGCAGGGCGTTGGCGGCGTTGGCGTTCAGGTCCTCGGCGCTGTCGAGGATGCAGACCCGCCAGCCGGAATCGGTGGCGGTCGAGGCGAACAGGTCGAGCGCCCGGCGGACCATGTCGACCGAGATCTTGGTCGGCAGCGCCTTGGCGCCGGCGGTGCGGTGGCGGCGCAGGGCGACAAGGTTCGGGTGCGACAGGCCCGCGACCTTGCCGGAGACGGGGTTCTCGTCCGGCACGTCGAGCCCGGCCGGTCCGCCGCCCTCGGGATAGGCGAGCAGCCGGCGTGCGACCCGGTAGGCGAGGGTCGCCTTGCCGATGCCGGGGGCGCCGCCGATCAGCCAGGCATGGTGCAGGCGGCCCGCCGCGATCCCGGCCCCGAACGCGTCGGCCGCGGCCTCGTGGCCGACCAGCGCCCGGGTCTCGCGCGGGCGCGGGATGCCGGGAAGGTCACCGGGCTCGACGTCGTCGGCGGCGCGGTCTGCCAGTTTCATGCGGCCTGTCTCATCGCGCGAAATCCTGCATCAGGGCTTCGCCCTGACGACCCGCCAAAGGGCTGCGAGCCCTTTGGAAACCCGGTTCCGCGCGGTTTACACAGATGGAACGGCGGCGCCCACCGCCTCGGGGCCGACTCATGCCGGCCTCGCACGGTGGGCCTCACCAACCCACTCCGCGATGGCCGCACGCGGCCGGATGCGGCCGGGAGTGCAGAGAATGGTTCTCTCTCTGGCAGTCTCAAAATCGGAAAATGGCGAGTGGAGATTCCACCTCCGACTCGCCATTCACCCACTGATTTTGAGTTGGCTACACCTTAACGGGTGAATGCCAGGGGTCGGCGGCAGCCACCGCCGGTCCCGCTCCCGAATATAGACCGGCCGAGACGCTGCGCAAATCCGCGCCCGGCGTCTCAGGCGGCATCGCCCCGGCTCCCTTTCATCGGCAGCAGGCCCGGCAGGCGGGACGCCACCGTGGCGCGGATCGCGGATTCCACCGAATCGGGATCGCGGCCGGCATCGATCACCGCGCAGCGCTGCGGCTCGGCGCGGGCGATCGCCAGGAAGGCCTCGCGCAGCCGCGTGTGGAAGGTTAGGGACTCGGCCTCGAACCGGTCGGCCCCCTGCCCGGTCCCGGCGGCGCGCCCGGCGGCGCGGGCGAGCCCGGCTTCTGGGGACAGGTCGAGGATCAAGGTCAGGTCGGGCCGGGTCGGGCCGACCACGACCCGCTCCAGGGCGGCGACGACGGCCGGGTCGAGGCCGCCCGCGGCGCCCTGGTAGGCCCGGGTCGAGTCGATGAAGCGGTCGCACAGCACGATCTCGCCCCGGCGCAGGGCCGGGCGGATCAGCCGGTCGAGATGGTCGATCCGGGCGGCGCTGAACAGCAGCGCCTCCGCGAAGGGGCCGTAGGGCTTGGCGACGCCGCCGAGAAGGGCCGCGCGGATTTCTTCCGCCCGGGGCGAGCCGCCGGGCTCGCGGGTCACGCACACCGTCCGCCCCGAGCGCGCCCGCAGGGTCGCGGCCAGGCGGGCGATCTGGGTCGACTTGCCGGCGCCCTCGCCGCCTTCGAAGGTGATGAAGGCTCCCGGCGCGGGCTCTTCGACGCGTGGCACGATCACGGGTGCAACATCACGTCGGATCGGCCGTCCGGTCGCCGGATTTCGCGTCCTTCTTGCCGACCCGGTCGAAGGCTTTGCGCACGAGGCCGGTGCCGAATTCCAGCGCCGCATCCATCGCCCGCTGCGACAGGGTGCCGGACTCGACCGTGGCGCCGGCGAAGAGCGGCTGGTCGAGGGCGACAGTGTCGCCGCGCTGGATCCGCAGGGTGCCGACCTGCCGGCCCTCCTCCACGGGGGCGACGAGGGGCCCGGTATAGACCACCTTGGCGCTGACCCGGTCGTTGGAGCCGCGGGGCAGCAGCACCCGCACCGGCTTCTTCGAGACCAGGGGCACGGAGCCGGCCTGGCCGCCGAACACCGAGGCCTCGGCCACGGTCTCGCCCGTCGCGAAGATCTGCCGGGGCTCGAAGGCGCGGAACCCCCATTCCATCAGCTTGCGCGATTCCGCGGCCCGGTCCCGGGCGGTCTTGAGGCCGGAGACCACCAGCACCAGGCGCTGGCCGTTCTGCACCGCCGAGCCGGTCAGGGCGTAGCCGGATTCCTCCAGGTAGCCGGTCTTGAGCCCGTCGGCGCCGATATCGAGGGTCAGCAGCGGGTTGCGGTTCTGCTGGCGGATCTTGTTCCAGGTGAACTCCTTCTCGGCGAAGATCTTGTACAGATCCGGGTAGGTGTCGATGATGTGGATCGCGAGCTTGGCCATGTCCCGGGCCGTGACCTTCTGGTCGGGCGCCGCGTAGCCGGTGGCGTTGCGGAAGGTCGAGTTCGTCAGCCCGATCTCCTTGGCGCGCTGGTTCATCAGCCCGGCGAACGCCTCCTCGGTCCCGGCCATGTTCTCCGCGATGGTGATCGCGGCGTCGTTGCCCGACTGGACGATCAGCCCGCGCAGCAGGTCCGACATCTTGATGCGGCTGTTGACCTGCGCGAACATCGACGAGCCGCCGCCCCCGGCCCCACCGCGCTTCCAGGCGTCCTCGGTGACGGTGAACTCGGTGTCCATCGACAGGCGGCCGGATTTCAGCGCCTCGAACACGATGTCGGTGGTCATCAGCTTGGCCATGCTGGCCGGCGAGAACCGCTCGTCGGCGGCCTTCTCGAACAGCACCGAGCCGGAATCGGCGTCGATCAGGATCGCGTGCGGGGCCGCCGTCTGGAAGCTCTGGGCGGTCGCGCCGGCGAGGCCCGCCCCCAACGCGCAGGCGGCCGCGAGAAGGGTGAGAAGGGTCCTGCGCATCACCGTTCCGTCCCACGCCTGCCGCCCGGTTGGAAGAACGCCAACCGCATCCGGATAACAAGCGTGACCATATTACGGTTTCGACGCGGGATCGAACGCGAAATGCCGCATTGCGGGAACGGCGGCCCTTCGCGGCGCGTCCGGCCCGGCCTCAGTAGATCCCGGCCAGGCGCGGATGCTTGGCGTTGGCGGGCGCGGCCGTCTTGGTCGGCGCCTCAGGCTTCCCAGGAACCGGCGCCTTCGCGGCGGTGGCGACTTTCGTCGTCACCGCGGCCTTGGCGGTGCCGCCGGCCAAAACCTTGGCCGGCGCCGCCGCGGAGGCGAGATGCGCCAGGGCGGACTTGGACGCGGGCGGCAGCGCCGCGGGCGCGGCCGCAGCGACCTTCGTCGGGGCGGCACCGCCGGCCCGAACCGGCTGCTTGGCGGCTTCCGCGAAGGTCGGACGACCGGCGGGCTTCGTGGCCCCGTGCCCGGCCGCCTGCGGCGCACCGTGGCCCGAGGCCGGATTGAGGCCCGCGACCTTCACGCCCGCGCCCTTGGCGTCGGCGGTCCTGGATCCCGTGGCCTTCTGTTCGGCGACCTGGAGCGGCGCCGGCCGGAAATCCCGCACCTTGGGGGCGGTCGGCTGGACGGCCGCCGGCACCCGCATGGCGGCCGAGGCCATCATGATCGGTGCGCGCACCGGGGCGGCTCGCTCGGGCCGCGGCGCCGGGGCCTCGTCGGGTTGCGCGCGCTCGGGGACCGGCTTGAAGGCCAGGGGCTCGGGGGCCGAGCGGGCGTAGCGCTCCGGCTCCTCCGAGGGGGTGGATGCGGGACCGAGATCGGCCATCATCACGGTCGAGCGGCCGGCCGGCTGCCCGTCAGTGCGCAGGCTGGCGAGCAGCTTGCGGTCGTCGCTGCCGGCGACCGAGGCCCGGCCGGCATATTCGACCCGCACCCGCGCGGTGCCGCGGCGGTGGAAGCCCAGGGCCTCGGCCGCCTCCTCGGAGACGTCCATGACGCGGCCGGCATGGTAGGGGCCGCGGTCGTTGACCCGCACGATCATCGAGGAGCCGTTGTCGAGGTTGGTCACCCTCGCGTAGCTCGGCAGCGGCAGGGTCGGGTGGGCGGCGGCGATCGAGTGGCGGTCGAACACCTCGCCGTTGGCGGTCATGCGCCCGTGGAAGGCCGAGCCGTACCAGGAGGCCAGGCCCTCCCGCACGTAGCCGCGGGGATCCTCCTTGGGCACATAGGTCTGGCCCGCCACCACGTAGGGCTTGCCGGTGTAGCGGCGCCCGCCGCCCTTCGGGATCACGTCGCCCTCGTTGTAGAGGCGCGGGCTCGCTTTGACCCCGTATTTCGGGTCGATGCCGTTGCCGGAGCTAAGCTTCTGCTGTTGGGGGGTGGTGGCGCAGTTGGCCGTGGCCAGGGCCACGCCCGAGACGGCCAGCAGCCGCAGGGCGAGGCGCGCAGGCCGGGGAAGGGTCGTGCGCACCATATCGGGGATCACCAAACGCGACGCGGGATCATGGCCGGGAAACGAACCGGCACCGGCCGCGCCACTGGGCTCAGCCGGTCCACCCAGAATTGTAGGGATCGCGTAAACGAAGCCTGAACGATCCCGGCTTCGTCGCTCATAACCCGGCCCGTTCGTCGGGCGATTTCCTCGCTCAACGCGCTAAGAGTTTCGATTAAATCATTGTTACAACGAAAAAATATCGGATTCAGAGGGTTCCGGACCCAGCCCTTTCAAGATGTCGGGCTGAGAGCCAGGACCTGGCGTCGAGCCGGTCTGCACGGCCGTTTTCCCGGGCGCATGCAGCGCCAGCGGAATGCGACCCGGGACCCAGCACACGACGGCGCGCAGCGTCCGTCCGATCGACCTGTGCCGCTGGCGCGGCGCTTCGTGTGCTGGGTCCC
>NZ_JAKSYK010000205.1:0-240 GCF_022829425.1 Methylobacterium sp. J-072
CTCAGGACCAGCCCGCGGCGCAGGCCACAGGCTCAGGTGCCAACGATCCGACAGTCGCCGCCGGCTCTGGGGTGGCCACCCCAGAGCCGGCATCCCTCGCGGGACAGGGGCAATCTGACATGATTCGCTAATACAAGGTGCCGAAGCTCAGCGGAGGCCTCGAAGGAGCCCTCCAGGAATCGCGCGGCTGGCTGGAGGGCTCCTTCGAGGCCTCCGCTGCGCTCCGTCGCCTCAGGATGA
>NZ_JAKSYK010000215.1:0-72826 GCF_022829425.1 Methylobacterium sp. J-072
CGGGACAGGGGCAATCTGACATGATTCGCTAATACAAGGTGCCGAAGCTCAGCGGAGGCCTCGAAGGAGCCCTCCAGGAATCGCGCGGCTGGCTGGAGGGCTCCTTCGAGGCCTCCGCTGCGCTCCGTCGCCTCAGGATGAGGGGGTTGGGTGGGACGAAACACGAGGTCGACCCGGGGAGCCGAACGCGTCAGCCGATCGCAGCGCTCGCCGCACCGACCTGCGGCTCAGCCTCGGCCGTCGCCCCCGTGGAAACAAAATCCCGCCCGGCCGGCCGTTGCGCGTGGCGCTCGCGGAAATGCGGCACCGCCGCCTCGAACACGGCCTCAGCGGCCGCCCGGTCGCCCGCCGCGACGGCCGCCCGCAGCTGGGCCACCCAGGCGTCGAGCCGGGCGCGGTCGGCGAAGACCGGGCGGGCCGCCATCACGCCGTCGATGCCCGGCAGGGTGACTCGGGGCTCCTCCCGGGCGAACAGGATCTCGTTGAGCCGCTCGCCGGGCCGGGCGCCGGTATAAGCGATCTCGATCTCCGCCCCCGGCTCGAACCCGGCCAGCCGGATCATCCGCTCGGCGAGCTCGGCGATCCGCACCGGCTGGCCCATCTTGAGCACGTAGACCGCGGCGCGCTCCGCCTCCGGGGTGGTGCGGCCCTCGCCGTCGGCGTGAGAGGCCGCGGTCAGCACGAGGTCGCAGGCCTCACGGACGGTCATGAAATAGCGGACCATGTCGGGATCGGTGACCGTGACCGGGCCACCCCGGGCGATCTGCCCCTTGAACACCGGCACCACCGAGCCGACCGAGCCGAGCACGTTGCCGAAGCGCACCGCGATCAGCCGGGTCGGATGGTCCGGCTTGGCCGACTGCTCGGCGTCCAGCGCCTGGGCGACCATCTCGGCGAAGCGCTTGGTGACGCCGAGCTGCGAGACCGGCTCGATCGCCTTGTCGGTGGAGACCATCACGAGGGCCCGGGCGCCCGCCGCGACGGCGGCCTCGGCCACGTTGATCGAGCCGAACACGTTGGTCTTGATGCCCTCCTGCCAGTCGCGCTCCAGGTAGGGCACCTGCTTGAGCGCGGCGGCGTGGACCACGCAATCGGGCCGGAACGCCGCGATGACCTGATGGGTCCGCTCCCGGTCGCGGATGTCGGCGAGCACGCCGGTCACCGCGGCCTGCGCGGACAGGATCGCCGGGTGGCTGAGGATGCCGTGGAGCGCCGGCTCCGAAGATTCGAGCACCAGCACCGCGGCGGCCCCGAAGGCCACGGCCCGCAGGCAGATCTCCGAGCCGATCGAGCCGCCGCCCCCCGTCACCACCACCCGGCGGCCGGCCAAAAACGCCTCCAGGCGCGGCCGGTCGATCGCCACGGTGGGGCGCAGGAGCAGATCCTCGATCTCGAGGGGCGCCAGCTCGGGCCCCTGCGCGCCCTCGCCGAGCCCGACCACGCGGGCGAGCGGCAGGCCGAGCCGCCGGGCGCGGGCGATCAAGTCGTCGGGGGCGGCCTCCGGCACCAGGGCGCTCGGGGCGGCCACCAGCCGCCGCACCGGCTCGCCGCCCGCCGCCAGCTCCGCCACCACCCGTTCGAGATCCCGGAAACCGCCGAGCACGGGCACGCCGCGCATGAACTGCCCGGTCTCGTCCGCCCGGGGCGACAGGATCCCGCGGGGCGCCAGCTTCCGGACCGAGCCGGTTTCGATGGCGCGGATCAGCACGTCGAGATCGCCGCCGCGCCCGAGCAGCAGCGTCGGCACGGTGGCGGCCCGGGCGCTCGATTGCCGGGAGCGGGTGTCCTTGAGGTACCGGAACGCAAGGCGCGCGCCCCCGAGCAGAAAGATCTGCAGGACCCAGTACAAAACAATCGCGATCTTGCCGAAGAAGTAGAAGCCGTAGAGGTCGGCCGAGACCAGGACCCAGTCGGTCACCAAGAGAGTCAGGGCCAGGACGCTCGACGCCCGGACGATCCCGGCGAGATCCTGCAGCGAGGCGAAGCGCCACTTGGTCCGGTACAGCCGGAACCGGCCGTAGACCAAGCCGGCGAACAGCAGGAACGGCGGCAGCAGCAGCGGCAGGGCGTGCAGGCGCTCGTCCAGCATGCCGCCCTGGAAGCGGAACAGGAAGGTGAGCACCACGGCGGCGGCGGTCGCCGCGAGGTCGTGGGCCACCATCACCGCGATCTTGTAAAAGCGCTGCTGCATCGGGGGCCGGATGGGGTGCCGCGCGGTATCCGCCGCGGCATCCGCCCTGTCAACGCGGGGCCGGACGCCTCAGGCGCGCGCCCAGCCGGGGGATCGTCCTACTTGACGATCGCGCCGGAGAAGCCGGTCTTGAAGTTCTTCTGGTAGGTCCGGCCCTTGAGCGGGTAGACCTTGTCGACGAGCAAGGTCTTGACGCGCTCGTTGAAGTCTTCGGTCGTTACAGTCTGCGCCTTACCCGTGATCAGCGTCCTGGCCATAATCGTCTCCGCGTCGTCGCCCAGGGCACGGTATTGCGCGGAGGGTGAACTCTACATGGGGCATGGGCGACGATTTACAAAGACTTATCTTTCAGGTGAGCGCCCGGACGGCCGCTCCGGCCGCGTCGTCGACCCGGTCGATGTTGGGGGCGTCGATGTGCCGGTAGCGGGCCTGGATCAGCCCGAAGGCTCCGAAGGCGGCGTGGCCGGCCCCGACCAGGGCGAGCAGGATCCAGCCATAGGGCTGGGCGCGCAGCAGCGCGAAGGCCTCCGTCAGTCCCTTCGCGTCCGACGAGCGCTGGTGCCAGGCCGCCGCCACCAGGAACCCGCCGATGATCAGGAAGGCGATGCCCCGGGCCGCGTAGCCGAAGCGCCCGATCGGGCCGGCCCAGCGGTCGCGGGCCTGGGCGTCGAGGGACAGCCGCTCGGTGACGTCGCCCCGCCAGGCCTTACTCAGGACTCCCTTGCCCAGGAACCCGAAGCCGCCGCCGATCACACCGAGGCCGACGAGGGCCACGAGCCAGCGCCCGAAGGGTTTTGCCAGGAGCCAGGCGGTGCCGTCATGCACGCCGTCGCCGCCGCTCATGCCGAGGCCAAGGCTGAGCGAGGCGGCGCTGACGGCGAGCCCGAAATAGATCGCCGCGCTGATGAGATGCGCGCCGCGCACCGCCAGCCCCTTGGCCGAATTGCCCCGCCGGTCGGCGTCGGTCACGCCCTCGACCAGGCGCCAGAGTGCGAAGCCGGCGAGCCCCAGGGCGATCAACCCGACCAGGACCGCGCCGAACGGTCCGCCCAGCACGGCCCGCAGGGCATCCTTGCTGTCGCCGGCCCGGCCGCCCTGGCCGATGGCGGCGAGCAGCGCCAGGGCGCCGACCACGCCATAGACGACCCCGCGGGCGCCGTAGCCGAAGCGGGCGATGCGCTCGATCGTGTTGCGCCCACCGGGGAGGGGATTCATGCACGGTACCGGGCGGAGCGTTGTTCAGGGTTCGGCACGGGCAGGATCCGGTGGCGTGGGCCCGATCAACGTCCGGACGCCCGGACCCGATCCGTTGCCAGCTCTACACCGGCGGCCGGATCACACCGGATCACATGGGCGTCCGCTCCGCGCGGCCGGCCAGGGCGACGTAGAAGCCGAGGCCGTCCTGGGCCGGCAGGGTATGCAGGCGCTCGATCAAGCCGCGACGCTTCGCGTCGAGGAGCAGGCGGCCGGCCGGCTGGAACAGGGTCTCGCCGCCGCCCTCCGGGGGCGGGTCCAGGCGGATCGCCACGGTCTTGCCCTTGGCGAAGCGGCTGCGCTCCAGCATGTCCTTGAGGGACGCCTCCGCGGTCGCCCGGTTGGCGCCGCGCAGGTCGAGCACGGATTCCGCGTCCGTCACGCCGAGGGCGCCGCGCAGCTTGGCCGCGTAGAAATCTTCGAAGTGGGGCAAGTCGGCGCCTTGAAGCTCTGCTGGGCCGGACGAACCGGCGCGTTGCGATCGGGTGCGGTGCCTCAGACGGCGAGGCCGCGGTAGATGTCGCGCACCGGCACGGTGCCGTCGAGTTCCGGCAGCGCAAGGCTGCCGTCGAAGCCGAGCGCCTGCACGGTCCAGTCATCGGCCTCCCGGCGCCACACTTCAACGCGGGCCTCGTCGGAATAGACGATCAGCAAAACCTTGAGGCTCGGCACCGTGCGGTAGAAATCGATCTTGCGGCCCCGGTCCAGGCTCATGGTCGAGGGCGACAGCACCTCCGCGACCAGAAGCGGATCCTCGGCGTAGCCGTCGGGCAGCGGCGGCCCGCAGCGCACCACCACGTCGGGGATCGGCACAATATCGTCCTGCGCGGCGCTGACGATCCCGAGCCCGGGCAGGGCGCGGCAGCCCCGCGGCTCGGCCAGGGCATCCAGGCGTCCGGCCAGGTTCATGACGATGCGCTGATGGCGCTCCCGCGGCGGCGACATGAGCGCAGGCTCGCCGTCGAGAAGTTCCCAGCGCTCCGCATCCGGGCGGTTCTCCGCCCAGCGCTTGAACTCGGCAAATCCCATGCGCGTGTCGCGCCGCGCGGCCACAGCCATCGCCGCCCTCCGGTCACCGGACGATGGTAGCACCGGTGATGCCACCCGCAACAGCGCCGGTTCAGGAGGCTGCGCGGGCCGGGCCGTCAGGCGTCGAGGCCGCGGTAGATGTCGCGCACCGGCACGCTGCCGTCGAGTTCCGGAAGTGCAACGCTGCCGTCGAGTCCGAGCGCCGCCACGGTCCAGTCGCCGGCCTCCCGACGCCAGACCTCGACGCGGGCCTCGTCGGAATAGACGATCAGCAAAACCTTGAGGCTCGGCACCGTGCGGTAGAAATCGATCTTGCGGCCCCGGTCCAGGCTCATCGTCGAAGGCGACAGCACCTCCGCGACCAGAAGCGGATCCTCCGCGTAGCCGTCGGGCAACGGCGGCCCGCAGCGCACCACCACGTCCGGGATCGGCACGAAATCGTCCTGCGCGGCGCTGACGATCCCGAGACCCGGCATCGCGCGGCAGCCCTTGCCATCGGCGAGATCGCCGATCCGGCGGATCAGATTGGCGACGATCGCCTGATGGCGCTCCCGCGGCGGCGACATGAGCACGGGCTCGCCGTCGAGGAGTTCCCAGCGCTCCGCATCCGGGCGGTTCTCCGCCCAGCGCTTGAACTCGGCAAATCCCATGCGCGTGTCGCGCCTTGCGGCCACAGCCATCGCCGCCCTCCGATCCCGGCGCGATGGTAGCACCCGCGATGGCGCCCGCAACAGCGCCGGTTCAGACGGTCACCCGGGCGTAGGCCTCGCCCACCGGCAGGGCACCGCCGAGTTCCGGCAGGGCGATGGCCTCGCCCGGCCCGGCGACCCGCATCGTCCAACCGGCATCCCGGCGCCAGACCTCGATCCGGGCCTCGTCAGAATAGACGATGAGCAGGCTCTGGAGGCTCGGGACGGTGGCGTATAAGGCGAGCTTGCGGCCGCGGTCGTTGGTCATGGTGCCGGGCGAGAGCACTTCGGCGATCAGCAGCGGATCGTCGATGAAGCCGCTGGGCGGCATCGACCCGCAATGGACCACCACGTCCGGATAGGGCGCGTAATCGTCCATCGCGTCGCTGAGGATGGCGAGGCCGGGATAGGCGCCGCAGCCGCGAGGCTCGGCCAGCCCGTCGAGACGGGTGAGCAGGTTGGTCACGATGCGCTGGTGCCGGGCGCTCGGGGGCGCCATCAGCACCGGCTCGCCGTCGAGCAACTCCCAGCGCTCCTCGTCCGGACGCGGCTCGACCCAGCGCCGGTACTCGGCGACGCTCATGCGCCCAGTCTGCATCGCGGCCTCCGATCGGACGCACGACGATATCACGGATCGAAAAATCCGGCGCCAACTCAATCGGTTGCGAGTGCCGCCGCGAGGTCACCGCCGGCATCGAGGAAGCGCTGCGGGTCGACCGGCTCGCCGTCGATCCGGGTCTCGTAATGCAGGTGCGCCCCGGTGGAGCGCCCGGTCGAGCCGACGGCGCCGACCACGTCCCCCGCAGCGACGCGCTGGCCCGGGCGGACGAGGATGCGGGCGAGGTGGCCGAATCGGGTGACCACGCCGTGGCCGTGGTCGATCTCGACCATGTTGCCGTAGCCGCCGGCATAGTCCGCGGCGCTCACCCGGCCGGGGGCGGTGGCGCGGGCGGGCTCGCCGGACTCGGCCTTGAGGTCGAGGCCGGTATGGAGCGCCAACCCCCGGGTGAACGGGTCGAGCCGGGTGCCGAACGGGCTCGACACGACCGGCTCGCCGCGGATCGGCCGGGCCAGCGGCAGTGCTGCAGCGAGCCGGTGCAGGCGCTCGCCGTCACCCAGCGTCCGGCGGGCCAGGTCCAGGTTGCTTTCGAAGCCGCTTGCGAAGCTGGTTCCGTCCAGGGCGCGGGCGTCGAGGGGGACCAGCGGGCCGCCGGTTCCGGTCTCTGCCGTGCGGTCCAAGCGGTCGGGGTCGAGGCCGGTGCGGCCGATCAGCCCGCGCAGGCGCCGGACCGTGTCGCCGGCCCGCACGACCACCCGCGCGAGGCGCTCACCCTGCGCGGTCCCCAGGCCGTCGAGGCGCGCCTCCAGCCGGATCAGCCCGGTTTCGGCGTCGATGGCGCTCCGGCGGGGGAGAGCGGGGAGCCGGGGCGGGGCGCCCGCCTCGGCCGGGCGCAGGCCGAACGCGTCCGGGCCCTCGTCCGGGCGGGGCAGCGCGCCGGTGGTGAGCGGGTCGTTGATCTGGGCTCCGAGGCCGGCCAGGGCCGCCTGCCGGCGCTCCAGCTCGGCCTGACGCTCCAAAGCCGCCGCGACCCGCTCGGCCAGGCTCGATTCCGCGCCGGCCCGGTCGCGGCCCGCCCGGTCGAGCCGGTCCCGCAACTCGGTGAGCCGGGCCTCGTAGGCGTCCCGCATCGCCCCCTGACGGGCGACGAAGCCGGCGAGCACGTCGTCGTGGAACACGATCAGGTAGGAGGCCCCGAGCGCCCACAGGAGGGCGAGGGCGAGCCCGGCGGCGAGGATCTTGGGAAGCGGCGGGCGATGCATCACGACGGCCCCGTAGGAGCCGCCATTCAGACCCGATTAGGGTTAAAGATCCGTCGCGCCGCCCGCTCCCGACCGGCTACCGCGGACATGGGTTTCGGTCTTCGAGCAGGCCACGGCGTTGCGCGTGACGGGCGCGGGTCCCCACTCCCGTGCGGGCTACGATGTTTACACATCGGCTCGCGAAAGCCGCGACGCGCCCCCTCTCCCGTGCGGGAGAGGGTTGGGGTGAGGGACCGGGTCTGTCCGGAAAGCGCGCATCCCTCACCCTGTCCCTCTCCCGCACGGGAGAGGGGACCCGCGCCACATCCGGGGATGTGTGAATCCGCGAGCCCGTGCGGGGGAGGGCGCGCGTCGCGGCCTGCGAGAACGAGAGCGCCCCAAACCCGTGTCGGCAGTAGCCCGTCCGATCAGGGCAGCGCCCGGGCGGCCTCCAGCACCGCCTCGGCATGACCGGGCACCTTCACCTTCGGCCAGACCTTGGCGATGCGCCCTTCGCGGTCGACCAGCACGGTGGTGCGCTCCACGCCCATGTATGTGCGCCCGTACATGCTCTTCTCGACCCAGACCCCGTAGGCCTCCAGCACGCCCTTGTCCTCGTCGGAGGCGAGGGGGAAGGCGAGGCCGTACTTGCCGCAGAACTTGTCGTGGCTCTTCACCGGGTCCGGTGACAGGCCGATCACCTTCGCGTCGGCCTCAGCGAAGGCCGGCAGCAGGCCGTTGAAGTCCTGCGCCTCCAGGGTGCAGCCGCTCGTGTCGTCCTTCGGGTAGAAGTAGAGCACGATCTTGTGACCGCGGAGCGCCGACAGCGCGATCCGTCCTCCACCGGAGGCCGGAAGGTCGAAATCGGGGGCCGGATCGCCCTCTGACAATGGCATCGTGCCTTCCTTTCGGCCGATTGATGGTGTGCAGTCCCGCCATGCGCGGCAGCACCATGAGGTTGCGCCGCGCCGCCCGACCAGAACTCGGAGTCACGCCCGCTGTAAAGCGCGGACGCGCTTCGATCCACCGGCCGCGGAGTTCCGCGTGCGAAGCCCCCGGAACAAGGGTCCCGATGGCGGACGAGACGACCTTGGCAGGCAAGCCTCGGGGGAGGGCGCGACGTTGGGGCGGGTTCTGCCTCGTCGGCGCGCTCGTCCTGGTGCTGCTCGTCGGCGGCGGGATCGGGCTGGCGGTCCTGCGCCTGTCCAACGGACCGCTGCAGATCGACGCCCTGTCGCGTCGGGTCGCCGCCGCGGTGGCCGAGCGGATCGGGCCGGGCTGGAGCATCGGGATCCGCGGCAGCAGCCTCGAACTCGACCGTGAGAACGCCCTGAGCCTGCGCTTCTCCGGGCTCGACATCCGCAATCCCCAGGGTGATCTGGTGGTGCGGGCGCCGCTGGCTCTGGTCAGCCTCGACCCCTGGAGCCTCCTGCATCTCAACCTGCAGCCGCGCTCGATCGAGTTCCGCGAGACCCAGACCACCGCCCTCGTCCACCGGGACGGCTCGATCGCGTTCGCGGCCTCCGAGGCCAACCACCCGGTGGATATCGAGCCGCACACGCCGCCGAGCGTGGACGAGGCACGCGGCAAGGTCTCGCCGCTCTCGGCGACCCTGGCCTCGATCTTCGGCGTGGTGCTGGATTCCAGCGGCGTCGTCGGCGCCCTCGACCGCGCCCGCATCACCGACGCGCGGCTGCGGCTGATCGACGACGACGGCCGCGAGCGCGCGGTGTTCGCCCGGGTCAACGGGCTGTTCGGGCGCGATCCGGTGAACGGCACCCGCAACTTCGAGTTGCGACTCGATGGCCCCCATGGCGAGTGGCGGTTCGGCGGCGCCCTGCGCGAGGTCGGCGAGGGGCAAGAGGGCCAGGGGCAAGACGGCAAGCCGCTGGCGCGCTCCGGGGTCATCACCCTGGACGACCTGCCGGTCCCCGACCTGCTGCTGCTCTCCGGCCAATCGAGCCTGCCGTTGACCACCGATCTCAAGCTCTCGGCCCGGGCCGACGTGAGCCTGGTGGCCGGGCGGATCACGACCATGAACGCCAAGGTCCATACCGGCGACGGTACCTTCCTGATCGAGGAGAAGGACTTCAACCCGGTCACGGTCGAGAGCCTGGACGCGACCCTGAACTGGGACGAGGCCGGCCGGGTCATGTCGCTGACCGGGCTGGACTACCGGGGGGCCGGCAACGCCGTCCATCTAACCGGCACCTGGACCGAGAGCGCGCCGGACGCCGCCACGGCCTGGACCGCGACGCTGTCGGGTCGCGACGCGACTTTGCGCGGGGCGACCGCGAAGGATGCGCCGGTGAAGATCGACGCGCTCGACGCGCAGCTCACCGGCCGGGACGGCGGCATCGCCATCGACGCGCTCAATGTTTCGGCCCCGGGCGTGCAGGGGGTGATCACCGGCACGATCGGCACCACGGCTGACGAGGGCGGCCTGACCCTGCGTATCCTCGGCCATGACGGCGAGGTCCGGACCGGCCTGCGCCTGTGGCCGGAGCATATCGCGCCGCCGGCCCGCACCTACCTGGTGGACCAGCTGCGCCGCGGCCGGATCGAGTCCGTCGATATCCGCGTGAAGATGTCCGGCACGGTGCTGGCCGCCGCGACCAAGGGCGAGCCGGCCCCCGACGACGCGGTGCATATCGATTTCCGGGTCTCCGACGCGGCGCTGGACGTCACTCCCGACGCGCCGCCCGTGGTCAAGGGCAACGTCTCCGGGACCATCACCGGGCGCTCGACCACCGTGCGCAACGTGACCGCCGAGGTGCGCGGACCGGACGGCCGCGGGCTGGCGATCTCGGACGGCAGCTTCGTGATCCCGCAGATCACCCCGGACCGGGTGGTGGCGCAGATCGGCATGCGGCTCTCCGGCGGCGCGGACGGCATGGCGTCCGTGCTCCAGGCGAAGCTGTTCAAGAGCCTGATGAGCGTGGATCTCGACCCGGCCACGATCAAGGGCAACGCCGACCTGCGGGTCGACTTCCCCCTCGACCTGAAGCACGTGCCCGACCTGCCGAACCTGCCCGTGACCCTGTCGGGGACGCTCTCCGACCTCTCGGTCGACAAGGTGATGGGCAAGGACCGGCTGGATTCGGGCAAGTTCTCCCTGCTGTACGACCGCGGCGCCTTCACGCTGAAGGGCGACGGCCGGGTCGCGGGCGCCCCCATCTCGGTGGACCTGCGCCAGCCCAAGGTCGGCCAGCCCGGCGAGGCGGTGGTCAACCTCGCCCTCGACGAGGCCTTACGCGGCAAGAAGGGCCTGCCGACCGCGCCGCAGCTCTCGGGCACGATCCCGGTCCGCGCCGTGGTGCCGATCGGCCGGCCCGGAACGGCCAAGCCGCCGATCCGGGTCGAGGCGGACCTCGCCAAGGCCGGCATCGATGGGCTGGTGCCCGGCCTGACCAAGCTGGCGGGCAAGCCGGGGCGCGTCAGCTTCACGCTGGTCGATAGCGGCCAGACCTACGAGCTGCGCGATTTCGCCCTCGACGCCGCCCCGGCGGCCGCGCGCGGCAGCCTCACGATCAGCCCGGAGGGAGGCCTGGAGCGGGCCGACCTGACGAGCGTCAAGCTGTCCCCGGGCGACGACCTGCGGGTGAGCCTCGACCGCACCGGCACCGGCTACAAGGTCCTGGTCCGCGGCGCGGTGGTCGATGCGCGGCCGTTCCTCAAGTCGCTCGGCGGTCCGGATGCCAAGGGCGGCAAGGAGGCGAAGGACGCGAACCCGAAGGATATCGACGCCGACATCCAGGTGCCGATCGTGGCGGGCTTCAACGACGAGGCGCTGACCAACGCCAACCTGCGGCTGTCGCTGCACGGCCGAACCCTGAAAGCCGCCACCATCACCGGGCGCTTCCGCGCGGCCCCGTTCGCGGCCACCGTCACCCGCGGCGAGCGCGGCGTGCCGACGCTCGCCGTGGACTCAGCCGATGCCGGCGCGACGTTGCGCTTCGTCGACATCTACCGGCGGATGTATGGCGGGCGCCTCACCGCCGGGATCGGCCTCAACGACGGCCCGCAATCCGGCGTCGTGCAGATCCGCGACTTCTCGCTCCGCAACGAGCCGGCGCTGTCCAGCATCATGGCGCAGGGACCGGAGCCGGCCGAGGCGGACACGGCCCGCGGCCGCCGGATCGCCCCGGGCCGGGCGGCCGGGGACGTCACCTTCGACCGGATGCGGGCGAATTTCGTGCGCAGCGGCAGCCGGGTCGATTTCAGCGACGCGGCGATCTCCAACGCCGCGATGGGCTTCACCCTGTCGGGCTGGCTCGATACCGGCCGGGAGCGCACCGACATGACCGGGACCTTCGTGCCGCTCTACGGGCTCAACAACGTCGCCTCGCAGCTGCCGCTGCTCGGGCCGCTGCTCGGGGGCGGGCACAACGAGGGCCTGTTCGCGGTCAATTTCCGCGTCTCCGGCAAGCTCGCCTCCCCGGACGTGAGTGTGAACCCGCTCTCGGCCATCGCCCCGGGCTTCCTGCGCAAGCTATTCAGCGCCGGCGGAGGCCCCTTCGCGGACGGCGTGCCGGCGGTGCCGCAGGGCGAGCGGTGAGCTTCATCTCGTTCGGCGGCACGTTTTCGACCTGCACCGTCATTGCGAGCGCAGCGAAGCAACCCAGGGGAACGTCATCTTCTGCGATCGCGCGCTGCCCTGGGTTGCTTCGCTGCGCTCGCAATGACGAAGGGGGAAGATGAACGCCGCCGCAAAGGCGCGAAAAAACCCGGCGCAGCGGACCGCACCGGGCTGAACGCAAAGTCCGAAAAACCTACTTCTCGACGAAGGCTTTCTCGATCACGTAGTGGCCGCCTTCGCCGTGGTTGCCTTCCTCGTAACCGCCGGTGCTGAGCAGCTCGCGGGTGTCGCGGATCATGTCGGGGCTGCCGCAGAGCATGAAGCGGTCGGCCTCGACCGACATCGCCGGCAAGCCGATATCGGCAAACAGCTTGCCCGAGACCATCAGGTCGGTGATCCGGCCGCGGTTGCGGAACGGCTCGCGGGTCACGGTCGGGTAGTAGATCAGCTGGTTCGAGATCATCTCGCCCAGGAACTCGTGCTTGGGCAGGGACTCGGTGATGGTCTCGCCGTAGGCCAGCTCCTGCACCTGCCGGCAGCCATGGACCAGCACGACCTTCTCGAACCGGTCGTAGGTCTCCGGGTCCTTGATGATCGACAGGAACGGGGCCAGCCCCGTGCCGGTGCCGAGCAGGTAGAGGTTCCGGCCCGGCAGCAGGTTGTCGAGCACCAGGGTGCCGGTGGGCTTCTTGCCGACGATGATCGGGTCACCGACCTTGAGGTGCTGGAGCTTCGAGGTCAGCGGCCCGTCCTGGACCTTGATCGAGAAGAACTCGAGCTCCTCCTCGTAGTTGGCCGAGACCACCGAATAGGCGCGCAGCAGCGGCCGACCCTCGACCTCGAGGCCGATCATGGTGAACTCGCCGTTGCGGAACCGGAACGCCGGGTCCCGCGTGGTGCGGAACGAGAACAGGTTCTCGGTCCAGTGATGCACCGACAGAACGCGCTCCTCGTAGAACTTGCTCATCGACGGATCAGTCCTCGAATCCTCTGATGCTCGGCCCATGCCCCCGGCGATTCGGGGCGCATGAGGTTCGGCAATCGTCGCCGCCCCGCGGACGCGGGGTCGGACCCCGCGCGTCGGCGCGCCGGGATCCGGATGTCAAACACATGTTGGGTGCTTCTTTCGCAGTTGCAGCACGCCCGTCAAGGCGCGTCAGGATCACACCTGCGGAAGAAGTGAATCGCCTGGAATCGTTCGAATATTTTAACCGGCGGTGACCGGCCGGAGCGGCTTCAGCCCCGCCTCGATCGCGGCCCGGCGCGGCTCCAGGAACGGCGGCAGGGCGAGGCGGGCGCCCAGGCTCTCCAGGGGCTCGTCGGCGGTGAAGCCCGGCCCGTCGGTGGCGATCTCGAACAGGATGCCGTTGGGCTCGCGGAAATACAGGCTGCGGAAGTAGTAGCGGTCCACCGGCCCGCTGCTCGGCACCCGGGCGACCTTCAGCCGGTCGGCCCAGGCTCCGTACTCCGCGTCGGGGATGCGGAAGGCGACATGGTGGACCGCGCCCGCACCCTGCTGCGCCGGCGCCGAGGCATCGGCCAAGAGCTGGATCTCGGCGGCCGGGCCGCCGGGGCCCATGGCGTAGACATCGACCGCGCCGTCGCCGGTCTCGAAACTGCGCGCCCGGCGCATGCCGAGCAGATCGGTCAGCACGGCGGCCGTCCGGGACGGGTCCGGCACGGACAGGCGGATCGGGCCCAGCCCGCGGATCTGGTAGGCCGCGGGCACCGGCGAAGCGTCCCAGGGATGCTCCGGGCCGGTGCCGCCGTCATCGACCAGGGCGAGGCGCTGGCCCTCGGGATCCTCGAAATCGACGGTGAGGCGGCCATCGCGCAGGGCGGGTTCGGCCACCACGGATCCGGCCTCGCGCAGGCGCGTGTGCCACCATATCACTGCGCCTTCGCCGGGCACCCGCAGATGGGTGCGGGTGATGCTGTTCGACCCGCGCCGCTCCCGGGGCGCCGGCCAGTCGAAGAAGGTGATGTCGCTGCCGGGGCTCGCCAGTCCGTCGGCGTAGAACAGGTGATAGGCCGAGACGTCGTCCTGGTTCACGGTCTTCTTCACGAGCCGCAGGCCCAGCGTGCCGGTGTAGAACGCCACGTTCTCCGCGGCGCGGGCGGTCACCGCGGTGAGGTGATGAATGCCGGTGAGCTGCATGGTTTTGCTTTTGGGTTTTTGCTCCGATGTGCCTCACGTGGGGATCGGAGGTGGAATTGCGAGCGCGTGACATCTCCCGAAGATGTAGCTTGTGACGCAAGCGTGAGTCAGAGGGCCATCAAATCTCGGCCGACGATGATGTCGCCATGGAAATATTGTCGCGCTTCCTTGCTCCACATCTCGTCGGTGATCGCTGGATCACCACCCGGCACAAAATGGCTCAGTACCAATGTCTTCACGCCCGCCGCAGCGGCGATGCGCCCGACTTGTTCGGTTGTGGTGTGCGATTTGACGAGGTGATCGAGGAGGGTCGGCGCGCCGTCGACTGTCCGCATCAGCTTTTCCAGAGCCGGCAGATACATAACCTCATGAACCAGAACGTCGGCACCTTGTGCGAGCCGAATCAGATTCTCGCTGTACGTGGTGTCGCCGGAGAACACGACCGACCGGCCCGGCGTATCGAAGCGGTAGGCCAACGCCGGCTTGAGTGTGTAATGGTCGACCAAAGCGCAGCTTACGCGCACCTGATCGTTCTCGAGCACCAATCCTGGCTCGTCGAACTCGTGTACGACGATCAAATCCTTGAATGGCGGCCGGCCTTCTTCACGCATGCGCGTTTCGATATCGACCACGTTCATGCGCATGAAAGATGCAATCATGTCCTTGATCGGCGGCGGCCCGTAGATGTGAACCGGCGTCGTCAATCCGGAGGCCCAAGCCAGGAGGACGAGATTGCCGAGATCGGCATTGTGATCGGAGTGGTGATGCGTCAGAAATATAGCTTGAAGTCTCGACAGTTTTACACCAGCTTTTGTAAGCTGCGTCGCGACACCATTGTCACAATCGACGACATAGGGTCGGCCATTGATCGTCAAAAGATTGGCGGGGGCAGCCCGTAAGGTCGAAGGAGTCGGGCCACCCTTCGTCCCGAGCAGGACCAAGCGCGTGCCGGCAGCCGCGTCTTGTGTTTCCGCCTGAACGCGGGTCGGTGCTTGCGCCTGAGCATCGCGAATCTGGGAAACCAATGGAAGCGACGTCGCCGCAAGCGCATGTCGCATGAACGTCCGCCGATCCGCACTGAAGACGTGATCATCGGTCATACGGACGCACCTAAACTCTAGCAGATCGAGAGACGCAAAAGCCTCGTAGCTCCAAGATCAACGGAACAGAACCGATTTGCAAGTCGATAAATGGCAGATGTTTTCGAGTCAGTGATTATTATAATTTATGTATTTATTCAAATATAGAATAAAATATGCCGCGACCATAAATCATTGAGCTGAGGAATAAATGTAAATCTATTGCGATTGCGGTCTTTCTCCGGAGAGAGGATGATCCCGCACGACGGCCAGAACCGCCGTCAGCCGGGCCTCGACCTTGGCCGCGCCCTGAGGGGATTGCGCCGCGATGTAGGCCAAGGCGCAGTCGATCTGCTGCAGAGCGCGCCTTTGAAACCGCAGCTTCAAAGGCGGTATTTAGACAGGACCGCTTCGACCTCGGCCTCAGTCGCAAAGTCGCCGCGCGCCCTTTCGGCCTGCGCCTCGATCAGGTCGGCCTCTTCGTCCGGTGTCAGCGCGATCACCGCATCGTCCCGGCCCGCATAGGCGAGCACCATGCGGGCGATCTCGTCCTGCATCTCGGGGGACAGGGCGCGGGCGGTCTGCACCGCGCGATCCAGAAGCTCGGTCATGACCGCATTCTGCACCCGATCGCCGCCCGGAAAAAGCGGCCTCGACCGTCAGAGCCCGACCGGGCGGCCGGCGGCGACCACCAGCATCCGGCCATCCGCAAAAGTCCGGGCGGCGGCGCGGCGGATGTCGGCCTGGGTCACGGCCGAGACCAGGGCGTTGCGGCGGGCGATGTAATCCATGCCCAGCTCCTCGAAGGCGATCTGCACCAACTGGTGCGCGATCTTGGTCGAGGTGTCGAAGCCGAGCGCGTAGGAGCCGGTGAGGTAGTCCTTGGCCTTCTGCAGCTCGTCGTCGTCGGGCCCATCCGTGATCAGCCGGCCGATCTCGTCGCCGATCACCGACAGCGCCTCGCCGACGCGCTCGTTCTTGGTGGCGGTGTAGCCCCAGGTCATCGCGGCGGAGCGGTGGCTGACCAGCGACGTGCCAACCGAGTAGGCCAGCCCGCGCTTCTCGCGCACCTCCTGGAACAGGCGCGAGGTGAAGGCGCCGCCGCCGAGGATGTGATTGAGCACGTAGGCCGGGATGAAGTCCGGGTCGCGCCAGGCCACGCCGGCCATGCCGAAGCGGATCACGGATTGCGGCACATCGAGATCGACCACGATGCGCCGGCCGAGTTCCTGCACCTCCGTGCGCGGCACCGCCTCCAGCGCCCCGGCCTCGGGCAGGGCCCCGAAGGCGCGGTTCAGGCCCTCGGCCAGCTGCTCGGCCCCGATGGCGCCCACCGCCGCGACCTTCACCCGGCCGCGGCCGATGATGCGGGCATGCATCGCCAGCAGGTCGTCCCGGGTGATCGTGGCGACGCTCTCGACCGTGCCCGAGGAGGGCCGGGCATAGGGGTGGCCGGCGAACGCCTCCTTGAAGAACCGGCGCGAGGCCAGCACGCCCGGATCGTTCTGCTGGTAGCGCAGGCCGGCGATCACCTGGCCGCGGACGCGCTCGATCGCGTCCGGGTCGAGGCGGGGCTTGGCGAGCGCCAGGGCGAGGAGCGCGATGCCCTCGTCGGCATGCTTGACCAGCATCTTGAGCGAGCCGCCGATCGCGTCGGGGCCGGCATGGAAGGACAGCTCGATCGCCCGGGCGGCGAGCCGCTCCTGGAACGCGTCGGAGGTGAGGTCGCCGGCGCCCTCGTCGAGGAGCCGGGCCAGCATCTGGGCGCAGCCGGCCTTGCCGGCCGGGTCCTGCGCGGCGCCGCCCTCGAAGGTGAAGGCCAGGGCGATCATCGGCACCACGGGGGATTCGACGTGCCACGCCTCGACGCCGGCGGCGGTGGTCACCGGCAGCGCCGTGGTGGGGGAATTGGCGGGGGCGGCGGTGTCGACAAAGGGCTCGGCGACGCTCATGGGAACCTCTTTTTTATCGTGTCACGGGCGGCGGAGCCAGTCGACGCTCACGGCCTGATGCAGGTCCCGGCGGGGCCAAAAAACCGCCCGCCGGGACGCGCCCGAAAGAACTATTCCGCGGCCATCGCGACCGGGGCGTCGGGGTCCTGAGCCTTGGTCAGGTAGCCGGTGACCGAGCGGGACGGCGTCAGCCAGCGCTCGGCGGCGGCCTTGAGGCGCTCCTGCGAGACCGCCTCGATATCGGTCGGCCAGCGGCGGACCTCCTCGATGGTCTCGCCAATCGCCAGCGCCGAGCCGTAGATCCGGGCGAGCGAAGACTGGCTGTCGGACGAGTAGACGGTCTCGGCCACGAGCCGGGTCTTGGCGCGCTCGATCGCCTCGGCGCCCAAGGCCTCCGCGGGGGCGCGGCGCAGGATCTTGTCCACGGCCTCCTCCAGCGCCTCCAGGGAGACGCCCTCGGCCGGCACCGCGTAGACAGAGAACCGGGTCTCGTCGATCGCCGAGCCCATGTACCAGGCGCCGGCATTCACCGCGAGGCCGGTCTCCATGACCAGCTTGCGGTAGAGGTAGGAGGTCGAGCCACCGCCCAGCACCTCGGCGAGCAGCTCGAGGTCGTGGCAGCCGCCGTCGCGGGCGGTGATGCAGGAGGGGGTCAGGTAGAGCCGCTGCAGGGTCGGCTGCTCGACCTTCGGGTCGGCGACCGCGACCCGGCGCAGGGCCTTGGGCTCGGGCTCCCGCGCCCGCAGGCGCTCGGGCCGGGCGCCCTGGGGGGCGACGCGGCCGTAGGTCTCGTCGGCGAGACGGCGGACCTCGTCCGGGGTCACGTCGCCGGCCACCACCAGGATCGCGTTCTCGGGGGTGTAGAAACGCTTGTAATAGGCCAGCGCGTGCTCGCGGTTCAGGCCCTCGATCTCGTGCATCCAGCCGATGATCGGGATGCCGTAGGGGTGGTGCACGAACAGCGAGGCGGCCATCGCCTCGGAGAGCTGGGCGGAGGGGTCGGTCTCGACCCGCATGCGCCGCTCCTCCAGCACCACGTCGCGCTCGGGCGCGACCACGGCGTCGTCGAGGACGAGGCCGCTCATGCGGTCGGCCTCGAACGCCATCATGGTGCCGAGATGGTCGCGGGCGACCCGCTGGAAATAGGCCGTGTAGTCGTAGCTGGTGAAGGCGTTCTCCTGGCCGCCGAGGCCCGAGACGGCCTTGGAGAAGGCGCCCACCGGGTGCGTCTCGGTGCCCTTGAACATCAGGTGCTCGAGGAAGTGGGCGATGCCCGACTGGCCCAACGGATCATCGGCCGAGCCGTTGCGATACCAGATCATGTGGGTCGCGACCGGCGCCCGGTGATCGGGCACCACCACCACGTCGAGGCCGTTGTCGAGGGTGAAGGCCGTGACCTCCGGTCCGCCCGCCTCTGAGCGCCCGAACGGCGCGGCCTCGCCCCGGCCGGCACTGCCGCCGTACGGCGAGCCCGGACGCAGCGGGAAGAGGGTGGGCGTCGCCTTCCTGAACAGGTGCATTCCGCTTTCCTTTTGCCGGCCCCGTTCCCGACGCCCGCCTTGGCGGGACGCCAGGATGGATCGGGGCCGTCCGCGTCTCCGGCCGGCAAGAGCCGTACCGGGACAGAGTTGTCATGTTGCCATGCCGGGACGCCGTTGCAACAGCGCCACAGCTTGATGGTTACTGCTGGGCGCGCTGGCGCTGATAGGCCCGGGGGTCGGCCTCGTCGCGCTCGCGGCTGGCGTTGTTGATCGGGTCCCGCGACGGCGGCTGGGCCAGCTTCTTCGGGGATTGCCGGTAGCCGGTGGGCGGATCGGTCAGTATGTCCCGGGCCGGCTCGACATCGGAGGGCTCGGCATTGGCGCTCTTGCCCTTCAGCAGGTCGAACGGGCTGAGCAGGCTGTCGTCGCGGTTGGTGTCGCCCGGCTTGCGCTCGGCCTCGGTGGTGACGCTCGCGCCGGCGCGGCGGCCGTTGCGGATCTCGTCCACCGACAGGGTGGCGTTGTTGTCGTCGTAGCGCCCCTGAGCCTGGCTGCCCTTGGGCAGGCGCCGCTCGGTGGCGGCGCGCTCGCGCTCGGCGATCTCGGGATCCTTCGGCCAGGCGGTGCCGGTGGAGCGGGCCCGGGGCTGGGGCAGGGCCTTGCCGTCGAGCTTGGGCGGCATCACCAGCGGCGGGCGCTCGTGATAGTCGATCGGGTCCTGACGCTTCTCCAGGAGGCCGATGCCGGAGAGCGCGTCGCGCATGAACTCGCCGCGCTCCTGCGCCTGCGCGCCGCAGGTCAGCAGCGGCGCCAGCGCGACCGCGGCGGGGAGGATGAGACGAAGCCTGCGGTGCCCGGTCATGCTGCCTCACGGGTTCCGGCCGGGAATCCGGCGCGGGGACGGCCGCCACGCGGCCTGATCCGACGGGTCCCGGCCTGAGACCGGTTTCCGGCGATCGTATGGCGCCTTGACCGCATCGCACCAGTGGCTTGGGGCGGGCAGGGCCTATGTGTTGCAGGAATCACGGGTGCGGCGCCGATCCGTTCCGGGCGGCGTCGTTCGGCGTACTGCGTCCGGCTGGACTCAGGCTGTCGAGAATCAGGCCGATCACCCCGGCGACGATGGCCGCATCGGCCACGTTGAACACGTACCAGGACCAGCCGCCGGCATGCAGGTGGACGAAGTCGAACACCGCCCCGTAGGCGGCCCGGTCGATGGCGTTGCCGAGCGCGCCACCGACGATCAGCCCGAGGGCCACCGCCAGCAGCCGCGAGCCGGCCCGGGTCATCCAGATGCCGAGGCCGAGGGCAGCGGCCAGCGACAGGATCACCAGGAACCAGCGCCCGGCGCCGCTCTCCTGCTGGAACAGCCCGTAGGAGACGCCGCGATTCCAGACCACCACGAAGTCGGCGAACGGCGCCAGCCGCCACGGCTGGGTCAGCACGAGGTCGGTGCCGAAATAGAGCCCGAGCTTGGAGGCCTGGTCGAGGACCAGGGTGACGAGCAGGGCCAGCAGGCCGGCGCGGGTGGGGGTCATGGGCGGGGCAGGGGGAGGCCGGTTGATCCCCCCTCTCCCCGCATGCGGGGAGAGGGCTCCGGCGACCTTGTTGTCGCCGGAGCGAGGCGGCAGCCGAAGGTGAGGGGGCGATTCCGAATGAGCCTCATCCGTTCAAGCCCCCTCACCGCCGCTCCGGCTGCGCCTCCGCTTCCCGCACGGACGACAAGGTCCGTGCGGGCCTCTCCCCGCAAGCGGGGAGAGGGGAAGACGGCGGCGGTGTAGGCCCCCAAAAGACTCACGCCGCGCTGGCCTCCGGGTGCGCCGCGTCCCACTCGCGCAGGGCCTGGGCGTCGCGGGGGGTCACGTCCGGAAACTCCGGGTCGCTGCCCACCGCGGGGCTCACCCGCCAGGAGCGGGCGCATTTGCGGCCCTCAGCCGGAGTCGGCACCACGGCGACGCCGCGCACCTCGTCGATCCGGAACGCGTCCGCGGGCCCCTCGCCCGCCACCACCGTGATCGCGGAGGTGATGCAGGTATCGGCGAAGTCGCAGCCCTCCAGGGCCGCGAGCAGCTCCGGATCCGCGACGTAGACGGTCGGGGCCGCCTCCAGGCTCGCGCCGATCCGCTTGGCCGCGCGCTCGATCTCCAGCGCGCCGGTCACGGCCCGGCGCACCTTCCGGATTTTTTGCCAGCGCTCCGCGAGGGGGGCGTTGTGCCATTCGGCCGGGGTCTCCGGCAGGGTCTGGAGATGCACCGAGCCGTCGGCGGACGGGTAGCGGTCGAGCCAGGCTTCCTCCGCCGTGAAGGCGAGCACCGGCGCCAGCCAGACCACCACCCGGCGGAAGGTCTCGTCGATCACCTGCAGGGCCGCCCGGCGGGTCACCGACGAGATCGGATCGCAGTAGAGCGCGTCCTTGCGCACGTCGAAGTAGAACGACGACAGGTCGCCGGTCATGAAGCCGTTGAGCAGGGCCACGACCCGCTTGGTGTCGTAGGTCGCGTAGGCCTCGCGGATCTCGCCGTCGAGCTCGGCCAGCCGGTGCAGGATCAGCCGCTCCAGCTCCGGCATTTTTTGGACCTCGACGTCGTCGCCGGGAACGCGATGCGCCAGGGATCCCAGCATCCAGCGCAGGGAGTTCCGGAGCTTCCGGTAGGTCTCGGCAAAGGTCTTGATGATCTCCGGGCCGATCCGCAGGTCGTCGGTATAGTCCGAGGCGGCGACCCACAGGCGCAGGATGTCGGCGCCCGAATCCTTGATGATGCTCTGCGGCGCGACGACGTTGCCCTTCGACTTCGACATCTTCAGGCCCTTGCCGTCGAGCACGAAGCCGTGGGTCAGGACGATGTCGTAGGGCGCCCGGCCGCGGGTGCCGGAGGATTCGAGCAGCGAGGACTGGAACCAGCCCCGGTGCTGGTCCGAGCCCTCGAGGTACATCACCCGGTCCTGGCCGCCGTCGCGGACGCGCCGCGCGCCGGCGAGCGCCGGGAACGCCTGCGGATCGTCCAGCACGAAGGCGTGGGTGGAGCCGGAGTCGAACCAGACGTCGAGGACGTCCGTGACTTTCTCGTAGGCGGCGGGGTCGTGGTCCGGGGCCAGGAAGCGCTGGGCGGCATCGTCCCGGAACCAGGCATCGGCGCCCTCTTCCTTGAAGGCGTCGCGGATCCGGGCGTTGACGGAAACGTCCTTGAGGATCTCACCGCTTTCCCGGTGGACGAACACGGTGATCGGCACGCCCCAGGCGCGCTGGCGCGAGACCACCCAGTCCGGCCGGTTGCCGACCATGCCGTTGATGCGATTCTTGCCCTGGGGCGGCACCCACTGGGTCTCGTCGATGCTCTGGAGCGCGACCTCCCGCAGGGACCGGTTGCCCAGGCTGTCCACCGGCCGGTCCATGGCGATGAACCATTGCGGGGTGTTGCGAAAGATCACCGGCTTCTTGGAGCGCCAGGAATGCGGGTACTGGTGGCGCAGCACCCCGCGTGCGACCAGCGCCCTGGCCTCGGTGAGGGCGGCGATGACCGCCTTGTTGGCGTCGCCCTTCTCGCCCTTGTCGGTGAGCACCCGGGTGCCCTCGAAGCCCGGCGCGGCCTTGGTCAGGGCGCCGTCCGCATCCACGGTGTAGGGGATCGCGGGGTCGATGCCGCGCTCCTGCAGCAGCCGGCCGCTGGACATCCAGAGATCGAAATCCTCGCGGCCGTGGCTCGGCGCCGTGTGGACAAAGCCGGTACCGGATTCGTCGGTGACATGGTCGCCGTCGAGCATCGGCACGGCGAAGTCGTAGCCGCGGCCGTTGAGCGGGTGCGCCAGGGTGAGGCCGGCCAGCGTCTCCGGGCGCACGTCGGCCACGCGCTCGAATGCCTCGACCCGGGCGGCCTTGAACACGGTGGCGGCTAGGCTGTCGGCCAGCAGGTAGGTCTGCCCGGGGGTCGCCCAGTTCTCGGCCGGAGCCTGCGTCACCCGGTAGAGCCCGTAGGCGATCTTTTTGGAATACGCGACGGCGCGGTTGCCCGGCATGGTCCAGGGGGTGGTGGTCCAGATCACCACCCGAGCGTCCGCCAGCGCCGCGTCGGCCCCTTCATCGGCTCCTTGCCGGATCGGGAAGGCGACGAACACGGTGTCGCTGACATGCTCCTCGTACTCGACCTCGGCTTCGGCCAGCGCGGTCTTCTCGACCACCGACCACATCACCGGCTTGGAGCCGCGATAGAGCTGGCCGCTCATCGAGAACTTCATCAGCTCGTCGGCGATCACCGCCTCGGCCGGGAAGGCCATGGTCGCGTAGGGGTGGTCCCAGTCGCCGGTGACGCCGAGGCGCTTGAACTCCTCCCGCTGCACGTCGAGCCAGTGGGCCGCGAACGTCCGGCATTCCTGCCGGAACTCGATCACCGGCACGTCGTCCTTGTTGCGGCCCTTGGCGCGGTACTGTTCCTCGATCTTCCACTCGATCGGCAGGCCGTGGCAGTCCCAACCGGGGACGTAGTTGGCGTCGAGGCCGAGCGCGCCCTGCGAGCGCACCACCACGTCCTTCAGGATCTTGTTGAGCGCCGTGCCGATATGGATGTTGCCGTTGGCGTAGGGCGGGCCGTCATGCAGCACGAAGCGCGGCCGGCCTGCCGCCGCGGCGCGGATCTTCCCGTAGAGGTCGATCGCGGCCCAGCGCTCGAGCAGCAGCGGCTCCCGGGTCGGCAGGCCGGCGCGCATCGGGAATTCGGTGCGCGGCAGGAACAGGGTCTTGGAATAGTCGCGGGCAGAAGCGGTCTCGGGGGTGGTCATCGGATCTCGCATCGGCGGTCGGGCCGGCGGCAATGGGCCGGCATGGGCGGGCTAATCGGGCGGCAGACGATCCCGGACCTCCGCGCGGCCACGCCGAAGCGGGCCCTCAAGCGGAGGCCGGGCCGGTAATTCGAACGCTGCGGCCCGGGCCGCGAAGGATACGCGAAGCGTGCATCGCCGGTTCTCTATCAGCGGCCTCGGCCCGATGCCAGCGGCTGCGGCGATCCCGCGATCGGGCGCTGCGCCGAGACGGCCGGCAAGGCGGAACGCCCCCCTGCCAACGGGATCGACCGGCGTTCGTATGAGACCTTTCGGCACCTGAACCGTTGGTGGGTACGACCCCCGCAACCCGAAGCGGTGCGGAACACATCGAATCACCCATCAGGAGCAGACCATGAAGAAGCTGATGATCGCGACCCTCGCCCTCGCACCCCTCGCCTTCGCGAGCGCCGC
This sequence comes from Methylobacterium sp. J-072, assembly GCF_022829425.1. NCBI lineage: Bacteria > Pseudomonadati > Pseudomonadota > Alphaproteobacteria > Hyphomicrobiales > Methylobacteriaceae > Methylobacterium > Methylobacterium sp. J-072. The sequence goes on from NZ_JAKSYK010000215.1 coordinate 23,439, forward strand.
CCAGGCCCAGGGCACGGCCCGGGGCGCCCAGCGCGGCGTCGAGGATGGTTCGGCCGCCGGCGGCCCGATCGGCGGTGTCGTCGGCGGCGCCGTGGGTGCGGCCACCGGCACGGTGGGCGGCGTCCTCGGCACCGATACCGATCCGGCCCGCCGCGCCCGTGAGGACCGGCGCGAAGAGCGGCGCGAGGAGCGTCTGGACCGGCAGGAGCGCATGGGCCGCTGAGCCGGACCACACGCGTGCGGCGTTCCGAACGGAACCCGCGCGCTCCCGCTGACCATCAGTGCGGGATCATTCCCACGGCCGCGCACTGAACCCGGCCGGTCGCCTCAGGCGGCCGGCCTGTCCCGGCGGATCGTCTCCTGCGCCAGGAGATAGAGGCCGGAGCCGACCACGATCATGGCCCCGGCGACCGTCCAGCGGCTCGGCACGTCGCCGAACAGCAGGAAGCCCAGGGTCACCGACCACAGCAGCTGGGTGTAGATGAACGGCGCCAGGATGTTGGCCGGCGCCCGGGCATGGGCCAGCACCAGCAGCCAGTGCCCGATCGTCCCGAACAAGGCGACCCCGATCAGCAGGGCCCAATGGGTGAGGTTGGCCGGGCTGGTCCAGATCCACGGCAGGAGCGGGGCCATCAGCGCGAGGCCCGCGAGCCCGGTATAGAACATGGTCGTGGCGGTTGAGTCGTAGGCCGCGAGCTTGCGCGTGATGATCGCGTAGAAGGCGTAGACCACGACGTTGGCCACGCAGAGCAGGGCGGCCGGGTGCATCCCGCCGAACCCGGGACGCACGATCACCAGCACGCCGATGAAGCCGACGCCGATCGCCACCATCCGGCCCCGGGACGACCATTCCCCGAGCAGCGGCCCGGCCAGCAGCGCGACGGTGAGCGGCGCGGCGAACTGGATCGAGATCGTCTCGGCGAGTTGCAGGTAGCGCAACGCCAAAAAATTCAGGGCCGTGGAGGCGAACAGCAGCAGCGAGCGCACGATCTGGAGCGTCAGCCGCCGGCTCTTCACCACGCCGGGCGTGCGCACCGGGTTGATGAACAGCGAGATCATCGCGACGCTGGCAGCGTAGCGCATGAAGGTGGTGACCAGCGGGTCGACCCCGGCCCGGGCCAGCGTCTTGGCGCTGGCGTCGAGGCTCGCGAAGAACGCGACGGCGCCGCACATCAGGGCGATGCCGACGATCCGCCGGCGGCGCGCGAGGTCGGGTGACAGGGCCGCGTGAGCGGGGACCCTGTCGTTGGCGACGGATGTCGCGACCTGCGTGCTCATGCCTGCCAAATCTCGGTGGAGGCCTGGATTCCTGCCACGCCCGCCGCCGCGGCGGCACCCGTCGCGGCGCAGGGGAAGTATGCAGCCGGCACGGTTCGCCGGCGCAGCATCCGGCTCAGCGCTTGGCCGCGACCTTCTCGGCGGAAGCGGTCTTGGTCGCCGCCTTGGCGACCTTCGCCTTGGCCGGCGTCGCGCCGGCGATCAGGGCGGCGAGGTGGCCCTGATCGAGGCCCGCGGTCGGGGCCGGCATAGCAGGGGCCGGCGCGATGGCAGCCGCGCTCACGGGCCGGCGCGGCTCGATGGAGCCGGTCGCGGCCGGATCGGGAAGGCTGGCGAAGGCCGCGATCGGACTCGCGGGGGCGGATTCGCGCTGCACGCGCAAGGTCCAATGGGCGGCGGTGGAGAGGGCGGCAATCCCGAGGATCGCCTTGATGCCGCCGGTGAGCAGGGCTCGCATGGTCGTCAGGCCCGAGAGAACGCGGTTACGCCGGACCGGATCCCCGGCCTCGTCGTATCATCGCGCCGGAGCGTGAACGAAGCTCCAAGCCGACCGGATCGGGCTGTCCCGGATCGGGGCAAAAGCGCCGAACCGGCCTCGGCTCTCGGATGAGGAATTCTATGTGGGCCTTGCGCCGAGCCCGCGGTTCCTGTTCCCCGCGCTCCCGACACGCCTGCAGCGACTCGGCCCACTGAGCCTCACAGGATTGGCCCAGAGAACTGGTCCGGACCACCCCGTCACTGCCGGCCCCGCTACCATGCAGGCCCGAGCGGGCTCGCGAAACCTTCAGGCGCATCAGCCGCGGGGACCGTCCGTGTAGAGGGTGGCAGCCGAGCCGGCAACAGAGCGGCGGCCGAATCGGCGCCCCCGCGGCGATCAGCGCTCCGCGGCGGCCGCGGCGAAGCGTATCAGCGCAGCGATCTCAGGGGTTCCCGCCTCGTCGGCGAGGCGCTCGTAGAGATCGGCGTAACCGGAAAAAACCTGCCGCCCGGCCGCGTCCGGCCCGAGGAAATCGGCGATCTCGCCCATCTCGGGCGCCCAGCGATAGGCCTTCGGCGCCATGTCGGGCAGGGCCTTGGCGAACCGGGCGAGCAGCGCCGGCTCGTTCTCGGCGAGTTCGTCGAGCAGCGCCGTACCGGCCCCGGCGCGCTCGGCGGCCAGGATCATGATCGCGGCGAGCGCGGTCAGCCCCTTGTTGAGGCCGGCATAGCTCATCTTGAGGCTGGAGGCCGCACCGACGGCGCCAGGACAGACCCGCAGGTCGAGGCCCAGCTCGCGCAGGACCAGGGCCGGGGCGGTATCGGCCCCCGAGACGTAGACGCGGGGCCCCTGGCTGCCGGGCTTCGGCGGCAGGCCCAGGATCGCCCCGTCGAGGAACGGCGTCGCAGTTTCAGCGACGATCGCGGCGATCCGCGCGAGGGTGTCCGGGCTGACGGCGTTGGCGTCCACATAGACCGGCTTGCGCGGCGCCGCGGCCAGCGCGGGGGCGAGGCGGCGAGCCAGGGCCTCCGCGTCGGCGGGCGGCACGATCGACAGCAGGATGTCGGCGGCCACGAGGTCGGCCAGGCCGGCATCGACTAGGCCGGCCGCCGCGGCACGCGCCCGGCTCGCCGCGCCGCGCCCTTCGAGGGAGGTCAGCACCGTGGCGCCGTGCTCGACCAGCCGCGCCCCGATGGCGCTGCCCATGGCGCCGGGGGCGATCACCGCGATGGTGGGCATGGGAGGCTCCGAGAATGCGCTGCTGGGGCCATGGTAGCCAGCGCGCTCACGCAGTCATAGCGTGCTCCGCGATCGGAGATCGCCTTTACGATCCAACGGCGCGCCGATAATCTCCTGGGCATGGCCCAACGCGCAGTGAGTCCACCCGAGCAGTCCGGGCATTGGCGCCTTCAGGACGCCAGAAGCCGGTTCGGCGAGTTGGTTCGTCGGGTCCGGAGTGATGGCCCGCAGCATGTAACGGTCCATGGGCAGGAAGCCGTCGTCGTGATCTCCGCCGAGGAGTTCCGCCGGCTTACCGGGACGGCGACGGGCCAGTCGCTGATCGATGTGCTGCAGGCCTCACCGCATCGGGATATCGATCTCGAACCCGAATCCGTGGTGATGCCGGTCCGCGACGTCGGCTTGTGACCCGCTGGCTGCTCGATACCAATGTCCTGTCTGAGCTACGACGTCCGCGCCCCGAGCAAGGGGTCTTGGCCTTCGTCGCCGCTCAACCACTGAACGCCCTCTTCGTGAGCTGCGTAACGCTCGCAGAACTCCGCTTCGGGATCGAGCGGCTCCCCGACGGAGCCCGGCGGATGGAACTGGCCGATTGGCTCTCGAACCAGCTGAGGCCGATGTTCGAGCGACGCATCCTGCCCCTAGACGAGGACGTGATCGTGCGCTGGCGGTTTCTGGTCGAAGAGGGCCGGCAACGCGGACACACGTTCTCGCAGCCGGATCTGCTGATCGCCGCGACGGCCCTGGAAGCGGGACTGACGCTGGCCACGAGGAACACCTCGGACTTCGTGCAGACCCGCGTCCCAATCTTCAACCCATGGACTGACCCGCTCCCATGAGCCCCGAAGGCGCGGGACCTACCGCAGCGAGCCGCAGAACCGCTGGATGCGCCGGCAGGCTTCCTCCAGCACGGCGTTCGAGGTCGCGTAGGAGATGCGCAGGTTCGGTCCGAGCCCGAAGGCCGAGCCGTGCACGGCCGCCACGCCCTCGGCCTGGAGCAGCTCGGTGACGAAATCCTCGTCGGTCTCGATGGTCTTGCCGGCCTCGGTTGTCTTGCCGATCAGCGCCGCGCAGGACGGGTAGACGTAGAAGGCGCCCTCGGGCGTCGGGCAGGTCAGGCCGTTGGTCTGGTTGAGCATCGACACGACCAGGTCGCGCCGGCCCTGGAACGCCGCCCGGAACTTGGCGAGGTGGTCCTGCGGGCCGTCGAGGGCGGCGACAGCCGCCCATTGCGCGATGGTGCTCGCCCCGGAGGTCTGCTGGCCCTGGACGAAGTCCATCGCCTTGATCAGCTTCTCCGGCCCGGCCGCGTAGCCGATCCGCCAGCCGGTCATGGCGTAGCCCTTGGAGACGCCGTTCATGGTCAGCGTCCGCTCGACCAGCTGAGGCTCGACCTGGGCCGGGGTGACGAAGGCGAAGTCGCCGTAGGTCAGGTGCTCGTAGATGTCGTCGGTGAGGATGTGCACGTCGGGATAGCGCAGCAGCACGTCGGTGAGCGCCTTCATCTCGTCGCGCGTGTAGGCGGCCCCGGACGGGTTCGAGGGCGAGTTGAGCACGATCCACTTGGTCTTCGGCGTCAGTACCCGGTCGAGTTCCTCGGGCTGGAGCTTGAAGCCGTGCGCCATGTCGGTGTCGGCGAAGACCGGCGTGCCGCCGCACAGCCCGACCATCTCGGGGTAGGACACCCAGTAGGGGCGGGGGATCACCACCTCGTCGCCGGGGTTCAGGGTGGCGAGGAACGCGTTGTAGAGCACCTGCTTGCCGCCGGTGCCGACGATGGTCTGCGAGACCTTGTAGTCGAGGCTGTTCTCGCGCTTGAACTTGCGCACGATCGCCTCGCGCAGGGGCGCGATGCCCGAGACCGGCGGGTAGCGCGTCTCGTTGCGGTGGATCGCCTCGATCGCCGCCTGCTTGATGTGGTCCGGCGTGTCGAAATCCGGCTCGCCCACCGACAGGCTGATGACGTCGACGCCGGAGGCCTTCAGGTCCCGGGCCTTCTGGGTCATCACGATGGTCGCGGACGGCTTCACCCGCGAGAGGACGTCGGCGAGGAGAGCCATGGCGTTTCGATCTCCGTGAGGGGCGCGGCGGTCTCGGGCGCCCGCGATGCGGCCGGGACCCTAGGCCGACGGTGCGGTGCGGACAAGGCTGCGCGGTCAGCCCGATTCCATGCTAAGATCGTGCCGATCCGAAGAGGCTGAGTCATGCCACCCGCCGAGACGATCAGCGTCACGCTGCCTCCCGAGACGGTCCGCACCCTGCGCGAGCGCGTGGAGGCCGGCGAATACGCCTCGCTCGGCGAGGTTTTGGAGGATGCGGTGCAGGCTTGGCAGAGCCGGCGCCGGGAGGATGCTGAGCGTCTCGACGCGATCCGCGCCCGCATCCGCCGTTCTCTGGACGACCCCAGCCCGCCGCTGAGTGTCGAGGAGGTCCGAGCGCATCTCAAGGCCCTTCATGCCGAGACCGTGAAGGCTCATCGGAATGCGACGCCTTGAGGTCGTCTTCCGCGCGGAAGCCGAGTTCGATCTGCTGCAGATCTACCGTTGGGTCTACGTGGCGAGCCGCGATCCGGACGTTGCCGACCGATTCCTAGACCGGCTCGTCAGCCGCTGTGAGCGCATCGGCGACGCGCCCCACGGCGGCCGCCCGCGCGATGATTTGGAGCCCGGGTTGCGGACGGTATCGTTCGAACGTTCGGCGGTAATCGCCTATCGGATCGACGGCGATCGGGTGGAAATCGTCAACGTCTTCTACGGCGGCCGAAACTTTGAGGCTCTGTTCGAGAGATCAGATGAAGAGGGTGGGACGAACTGAGATCGACCCGCGCCGCGTGCAGCACAGGCTTCAGCCTCGTGCAAAGCCATAGCACCGGTCCGCGCGCCTCCCCATCTCTCCGAGATGATACCGCTCTCCGTCCTCGACCTCTCCTTCGTCAGCGCCGATTCGACCCCGGCGCAGGCGCTGCACGACACGCTGGCGCTGGCGCGCCACGTCGATGGTCTCGGCTACCGCCGCTACTGGCTGGCCGAGCATCACGCCCTGCCCAACGTGGCGAGCCCGGCCCCCGAGATCATGATCGGCCAGCTCGCCGCCGCGACCCGGACGATCCGGGTCGGCTCGGGTGGGATCATGCTGCCGAACCACGCACCGCTGATGGTGGCCGAGCGCTTTCGGGTGCTAGAGGCGCTGTTTCCGGGCCGAATCGATCTCGGCCTCGGCCGCGCGCCCGGCACCGACGGGCTCACTGCCCGGGCCCTGCGCCGCCGGGAGGCGCCGGGCGAGGGTGGCAACGACGATTTCTTGGACCGGCTGCAGGAATTGCTGTTCTGGGACGGCGGCTTCCCGGAAGGGCATCCGTTCGGAAAGATCCAGGCGAGTCCCGCCGGGGTGCCCCTGCCGCCGATCTTCCTGCTCGGCTCGTCCGATTATAGCGCCCAGCTCGCGGGCGAGATCGGATGCGGCTTCGGCTTCGCGCAGCACTTCTCCGGGATGCCGGCCGAGGCGCCGATGCTGGCCTATCGCCGCCTGTTCCGGCCGACCCGCCTGGGCGAGCGGCCCCACGCGATCCTGGCCGTGGCAGCGATCTGCGCCGCCACCGACGCGGAGGCCGAGCGGCTGGCCGCGAGCGCGCGCCTCTCGACCCTGCGGCGGGAGCGCGGCGAATACCGCCCGCTGCCGAGCTTGGAAGAAGCGCTGGCTTACCCGTATTCCGATTCCGAGCGCGCCCAGATCGAGCGTGGCCGTGACAAGCTGCATGTCGGCGGGCCGGAGACCCTGCGGGCGCGGCTCACGGACCTGGTGGCGCGGACACAGGCCGACGAGTTGATGATCGTCACGGCGATCCCCGACCAGGCGGCGCGGCATGACTCCTACACGCAACTGGCCCAGGCCTGGGGCCTCGGCGCCGTCTCGGACGCAGCCTGACGGTCAGGGATCCCAAAGGGCTCAGCCCTTTGGCGGGGTATCGGGGCGGAGCCCCGATGCAGCCGGGCTTCGCCCGCCCCCAGGGCTCCGCCCTGGACCCGCACAAGGTCCCGGACCCTGTGGATCCGGGACTTTGAACCAGCCTTAGCGGCCCAGTAGGCGGCCGAGGCGACCGAGCAGGCCGGGGGCCTTCTCGTCAGACGGTGCGGCAGAGGCCGCCGGGGCGGCTTCGCCCTTCGGAGCCAGGACCAGCCCGAGCGCCGCCGTGTCGGTGGTCTCGCGGTCGATCAGGATCAGGCTGCCGGTCTCGCGGTTGTCCGCATAGGCGTCCACCGCCACCGGGCGGTCGAGGCGCAGGGACACGTCCGCGATGTCGTTGGCGGCGAGGCGCTCGGCCGGGCCCGGATTGCCGGTCTCGGGATCGATCCGCGAGACGATCCGCTCAACCGTGGCGTTGACCGTGGCGGTGCCGATCTTGGCGAGCAGGCTCGCCCCCGGCGCCAGCTCGGTCTCGGCCGCCCAGAACAGGCGAGCCTCGAACTGCTCCGTAATCCGCAGCGGCGCGCCGGAGGCCGCGATCACCTGCCCGCGGGAGGCGTCGATCTGGTCGGCGAGCACCAGGGTCACCGATTCGTCCTCGCCGGCTTCGGGCAGGTCGCCGTCCGCGGTGTAGATCCGCGCCACCGTCGAGGTCCGGCCGGAGGGCTGGATGGTGATCGCGTCGCCGGGGCGGACCCGGCCGCTGGCGATCCGCCCGCTATAGCCGCGGAACTCGGAATTCGGCCGGTTGACCCACTGGATCGCCATGCGGAACGGGGCGTTGAGCGCCTCCGCGTGCACCGGCACGGTCTCCAGGTAATCGAGCAGGGTGCCGCCCGTGTACCAGGGGGCGGCTATGCCCGGCTCCACGACGTTGTCGCCGTTCTTGGCCGAGAGCGGGATCGCCTTGACCTCGGCGAAGTTCAGCTCCCGGGCGAAGTCGGCGAAGCCGGCGCGGATCGCGTCGAACTTGTCCTGCGACCAGCCGACCAGGTCCATCTTGTTCACCGCCAGGACCACCCGGCGGATGCCGAGCATCGAGACCAGCAGGGCGTGGCGCCGGGTCTGGCGGATCAGGCCCTGGCGGGCATCCACCAGGATCACCGCCACGTCGGCCGTCGAGGCGCCGGTGGCCATGTTGCGGGTGTACTGCTCGTGGCCGGGGGTGTCGGCGACGATGAACGAGCGCTTGTCGGTCGAGAAGAACCGGTAGGCGACGTCGATGGTGATGCCCTGCTCGCGCTCGGCCTGGAGGCCGTCGACCAGCAGCGCGAGGTCGATCTCCTGACCCTGGGTGCCGTGGCGGCGGGAATCGCGCTGGAGCGCCGAGATCTGGTCGTCGAAGATCTGCTTGGTGTCGTGCAGCAGCCGGCCGATCAGGGTCGACTTGCCGTCATCCACGGAGCCGCAGGCGATGAAGCGCAGCACGGCCTTGGTCTGGTGGGCGGCCAGGAACGCCTGATAGGTGGCGGCGCGGTCGCTGAACGCGGTGGGATCCTGGTGCACCGTCATCAGAAGTAGCCTTCCTGCTTCTTGCGCTCCATGGAGCCCGCGCCGTCCTTGTCGATCACCCGGCCCTGGCGCTCCGAGGTGCGGGCCGCCAGCGTCTCGCCGACGATCTCCGGGAGGGTCGCCGCATCGCTCTCCACCGCCCCGGTGAGCGGGTAGCAGCCAAGCGTCCGGAAGCGGACGAGGCGCTGCTGCGGGACCTCCCCCGGCTCCAGGGGCAGGCGGTCGTCGTCGACCAGGATCAGCTGGCCGTCGCGCTCGACCACCGGGCGCTCGGCGGCGAAGTAGAGCGGCACGATCGGGATCTTTTCCTGCTCGATGTAGAGCCAGATATCGAGCTCGGTCCAGTTGGACAGCGGGAACACCCGCAGGGACTCGCCGCGCTTCTTCTTGAGGTTGTAGAGGTGCCAGGGCTCCGCGCGCTGGCGCTTGGGATCCCAGCGATGCTGCGCGGTGCGCAAGGAGATGATCCGCTCCTTGGCCCGGCTCGCTTCCTCGTCCCGGCGGGCGCCGCCGAAGGCCGCATCGAACTTGTACTTGTCGAGCGCTTGGCGGAGCGCCTGGGTCTTCATCACGTCGGTATGGACCTCGGAGCCGTGGCTCACCGGCCCGACGCCGCGGGCGAGCCCGTCCGGGTTGGTGTGGACCAGGAGGTCGAGGCCGAGTTCCTTCACCCGGGCGTCGCGGAAGGCGATCATCTCGCGGAACTTCCACGTGGTGTCGACGTGGAGCAGCGGGAACGGCAGGGTGCCGGGCGCGAACGCCTTCAGGGCCAGGTGCAGCAGCACCGAGGAATCCTTGCCGATCGAGTAGAGCATCACCGGATTCTCGGCCTCGGCGACCGTCTCCCGGAAGATGTGGATGCTCTCGGCCTCAAGCCGCTTCAGGTGGCTGAGTCGGTCGGCGGAGGCGGGGGCGTCCGGCGTCACGGCGGCGGCGAGGGCTGCGCTCATCGGGCGAACTCCGGCTGGCGGGTCTTCACGTCTGGGTTGCTTTCGAAGATTGCGGGCTCCTGGCCCGGCTGAACCGACGCGGAGGGCTGCCCGACATGCAGGCCGCACTCCTTCTTCTCTTCCTGCTCCCACCACCACCGTCCGGCGCGCTCCGGCTCGCCGAGCTTCACGGCGCGGGTGCAGGGCGCGCAGCCGATCGACGGGAAGCCGCGATCGTGCAGCACGTTGTAGGGGATGAAATTCTCGCGCACGAAGCTGTCGACCTGCGCCCGGGTCCAGTCGGCCAGGGGGTTGAGCTTGATCAGGTCGCGCTCGGCGTCGAACACGGCGAGCGGCGTCTCGGCGCGGTTGGCCGACTGCCCGGCGCGCAGGCCGGTGAGCCAGCCGCTGGCGCCGTCGAGGGCGCGGCCGAGCGGCTCGACCTTCCGGAATCCGCAGCAGGCCTGCCGGGCCGCCACCGAGCGCCGGAAGCCGTTGATGCCCTCCTCGCGCACGAACGCCTCCACGGCCACCCGCTCGGGCGCGTAGGCCCCGATCCGGATGCCGTAGGCCGATTCGGTCTCGGCCCAGGTGTCGTAGGCCTCCGGGAACAGCCGGCCGGTATCGAGGGTGACGATCTCAACGCGGCCCTTCGCCAGCCCGGCCATCGCCAGCCCGTGGGTCAGCGCCTGGTCCTCGACGCCGAGGCTCGTGGTGAACACGAGGCGGCCCGGGATCTCGGCGGCGATCAGATGGAGGCGGCCTGGCAGGTCGAGCCCCGGCAGCCGCCCGGCGAGGGATTCGGCCAGCGTTCGGTCCGGACGGGTCATCGCGACATGTCCTGAGGTTGGATCGTGGGAAAGGGCGCGGATCGCGCCGCACCCAGTTGTCGAAGGGTGGAAATGTTCGCTATAACGAACGAAGTCAAGGCGGCGCGGGTTGCTTGTCGAGCATATCCGGGCGGCCTGGCGTGCGGTGGCGCACCCTGTTCCTCCGCACCCGAGACCCCGCACGACAAAAGATTCTTCTCGGCGGCCCTTAGAAACGCCTAAACTCCCCGCGCGCGGCCCAGCGTGGAAGGATCCCACGGAGACGACTTTGGACGCCATCGATCTGAAGATTCTCGCCTTGCTGCAGGCGGACGCGACCCTCTCCATCGCGGCGATCGGCGAGCGCGTCGGCCTGTCTCAGACCCCGTGCTGGAAGCGCATCCAGAAGCTGGAGGCCGACGGGGTGATCGACCGGCGGGTGGCGGTGCTCGATCCGGTCAAGCTCGGCCTCGGGCTCACCGTGTTCGTCTCCATCGAGACCGCCGACCACTCCCAGGAGTGGCTGCAGCGCTTCGCCGCGACGATTTCGGCCATGCCCGAGGTGCTGGAATTCTATCGGATGGCGGGGGATGTGGATTACATGCTGCGCGTCGTCGTCGCCGACATGCAGGCCTATGACAGTTTCTATAAGCAGCTTATCGCGGTGCTGCCGTTGAAGAACGTCACCTCGCGATTTGCCATGGAGAAGGTGAAATCCACCACCGCCCTGCCGCTGCCCGCGCCGCCGAAAACCGGGCGTCATCTCCCTGGAACAGCGCCGATCCTCGCCGTCGTAGGGGAATGATCTTCTCTTTTATTGCGGCGCAACGAATGCAATATCCTAGTTCAGACGCGTTCTGCAAAAAGAACGTTTCCGATTGACACCGGCCCCGTAGGCCCCGACATGGTCCCCTGATGGCACGCCAGAATCTCCTTCCGCGCACCGCCCCGTTCGGCGACGGCGAGCGCGCCAGCCTCGATGCGGTGCTCGGCAGCGCGACCCCCGTGCAGCGCGCGTGGCTGGCCGGCTTTCTGGCGGGCCTCGATGCCGCCGGCGGCCAGCCGGCTGCGGCTCCGTCCGCTCCGCCCAAGGCCGCCGAGCCGCTGACCATCGTCTATGCCAGCGAATCGGGGAATTCCGAGGCGCTGGCCGGCAACGTCGCCAAGCTGGCGCGCAAGCAGGGCTTCAAGCCGAAGGTCGTGGATTTCTCCGATCTCGACGTCGCGACCCTGCCCAAGGCCGGCAAGCTCATCGCCATCGCGGCGACCTGGGGCGAGGGCGAGCCGCCGGCCCGGGCCGTGCGGGCCTATGGCGAGCTGATGGGGGAGGGCGCCCCGCGCATCGACGGCGTGGACTTCGCCGTCCTGGCGCTGGGCGACACGTCCTACGTGGAGTTCTGCGCCATCGGGAAGGCGCTCGACGCGCGCTTCGAGGCGCTGGGTGGCAAGCGCGCGGCCGAGCGCGCCGACCTCGATCTCGATTTCGAGAAGCCGGCCGCCGACTGGATCAAGAACACCCTCAAGGCCCTCGCCCCGGCCGAGACGCCGGACAACGTCGTGGCGGTGGATTTCGCCCGCGCCGCCCCGGGCGAGGACGACGAGGCCGAGCCGAGCCGCGAGCCGCTCGTGGTCGAGGTCATCGAGCACGTGAACCTCAACTCCTCGCGCTCGGACAAGGAGACGATCCACCTGGCGCTGGCCTTCGAGGACGGGGCGCCCGCCTACGAGCCGGGCGATTCGCTGGAAATCTTTCCCGAGAACGATCCGCAGCTCGTAGACGAGATCCTGAACGCCGCGGGGCTCTCAGGCGACCAGAGCCTGTGCAAGGCGCTGCTCGCCGAGCGCGACATCACCACCCTCTCGGCCGCCACCATCGAGCGCTTCGTCAAGGCGACCGGCCACGCGGACGCGCAGACGCTGATCGAGAGCGGCGAAGCCAAGGCCTGGATCGAGGGCCGGCACCTGATCGACCTGCTCGCGACCTTCCCGGCGACGCTGACCGCCGAGCACCTCAACACCATCACCCGGCCGCTGCCGCCCCGGGCCTACTCGATCGCGTCCTCGCGCAAGGAGGTGGGCGACGAGGTCCACCTCGCCATCGTGGCGGTGCGCTACGAGACGCACGGCCGCGCCCGCTCGGGGGTCGCCTCGGTCCATGTCGCCGACCGGATCCGGGACGGCGCCAAGCTGCGGGTGCGGCTGAAGCCGAACCGGCATTTCCGCCTGCCGCAGGATCCGGCCACCGACATCATCATGGTCGGCCCCGGCACCGGCGTCGCGCCGTTCCGCGCCTTCGTGCAGGAGCGCCGCGCGATCGAGGCCCCCGGCCGCTCCTGGCTGTTCTTCGGCGACCGGCACTTCCTGCACGACTTCCTGTACCAGCTCGAATGGCAGGAGGCCCTGGAGGACAAGTCGCTGACGAAGATCGACGTGGCCTTCTCCCGGGACCAGCCGGAGAAGATCTACGTGCAGAACCGCATCACCCACAACGCGCAGGAGCTGGTCTCCTGGCTGGAGGGCGGCGCCTATTTCTACGTCTGCGGCGATGCCAAGAGCATGGCCAAGGACGTGCGCGCCGCGGTGGTGCGGGCCTACGAGATCGCCAAATCCCTGAGCCCGGCCGACGCCGAGGCGCAGGTTGCGGCCCTGGAGCGCAGCCACCGCTACCAGCAGGACGTCTACTAGAGCGTATGCCGCCGGAGCACGGGTAGGTCTGGGTTTCCAAAGGGCGTGTCGTCCTTTGGCGGGTTGTCAGGGCAGAGCCCTGACGGAGCGGGGCCTGGCCCCACCGCAGGGCTCCGCCCTGCACCCGCAAAAGGTCTCGGACCTTTTGAATCCGGAATTTGGGACGATCCCGCCCGCATCGGGGGCGGGGCCGTAGTCGAGACTTTGGAAGTGATCTCATGGACGACCACAGCCCCCGCGACGACGCCGACGCCCAGGCCCTGGCTCCGACCCCGGCGCCGCGCGTCTACGAGACCCCGCCCAAGGATCGGCCGATCACCGATGCCGAGGCGGCCCGCGCGGCCAACCTCGCGGCCAACGAGCACATCAAGATCGCCAGCGGCTATCTCCGCGGCGGCCTTGCCGACGGCCTGCTGAAGCACGCCACCGGGGCGATCTCCGAGGATGACGGGCAGCTCGTGAAGTTCCACGGGATGTACATGCAGGACGACCGCGACCTGCGCCCGGAGCGGACCAAGAAGAAGCTCGACAAGGCCTACAGCTTCATGATCCGCCTGCGCATCGCCGGCGGCGTGATCAGCCCGAAGCAGTGGCTGGCGCTGGACGACATCGCGGTCACCTATGCGGGCAGCGCCCTCCGGGCGACCACGCGCCAGACCTTCCAGTACCACGGCGTGATCAAGTCGAACCTCAAGCGCACGATGTCGGCCATCGACGCGGCCCTGCTCGACACGATCGCGGCCTGCGGCGACGTGAACCGCAACGTCATGGCGGCGACCAACCCCGCCCAGGTCGGCGCTCACAAGGCCGCCCACACCCTTGCCAAGGATATCTCGGACAGCCTGCTGCCGAAGACCAGCGCCTGGCGGGAGATCTGGCTCGACGGCGAACGCGTGGTCGGCGGCGAGGAGGAGGCGGAGGTCGAGCCGGTCTACGGCCGGACCTACCTGCCGCGGAAGTTCAAGGTCGTCGTGGCGGTGCCGCCCTCGAACGAGGTCGACATCTTCGCCCACGATCTCGGCTTCATCGCCATCCTGGACAAGAAGAATCAGGTCACCGGCTGGAACGTCACGGTGGGCGGCGGCATGGGCATGACTCATGGCGAGCCCGAGACCTTCCCACGCACCGCCGACGTGATGGGCTTCGTGAAGCCCGAGGACGCCATCAAGGTCGCCGAGGCCGTGATGACCGTCCAGCGCGACTGGGGCAACCGCAAGAACCGCAAGAACGCCCGGCTCAAGTACACGATCGAGCGCTACGGCCTGGCGGCGTTCCGGGCCGAGGTGGAGGCGCGGATCGGCAAGAAGCTCGGCGAGCCCAAGCCCTTCACCTTCACCAACAACGGCGATCGCTTCGGCTGGACCGAGGGCGATGACGGCCGCCACCACCTGACGCTCTACGTCCCCTCCGGCCGGATCAAGGATTACGAGGACGGCCCGCAATTCCTCACCGGCCTGCGCAAGATCGCCGAGGTGCACGAGGGCGATTTCCGCCTCACCGCCAACCAGAACGTGATCATCGCCAACGTGCCGGCGGAGAAGCGTGCCGCGATCGAGGCTCTGGTCGACCAGTACGGCATCACCAAGGGCGCGGGGGCGTTGCGGCGCAACTCCATCGCCTGCGTGGCGCTGCCGACCTGCGGCCTCGCGCTCGCCGAGAGCGAGCGCTACCTGCCGAGCCTGATGACCGAACTGGAGGAGAGCCTGGCCCATCACGGGCTCGCCGAGGAGGAGATCACGATCCGCTCCACCGGCTGCCCGAACGGCTGCGCCCGCCCGTTCATCGCAGAGATCGGCCTCGTCGGCCGCGGCCCCGAGCGCTACCATCTCTATCTCGGCGCCGCCTTCGACGGCTCGCGGCTGGGCAAGCTCTACAAGGAGGATGTCGCGGCGTCCGACATCCGCGACACGCTGGATCCGCTGTTCGCCGACTTCGCCAAGGGCCGGAAGCCCGGCGAGCATTTCGGCGACTACCTGATCCGGGCCGGCCACGTCGCCCGGACGGTGAACGGCCCGGATTTCCACGACCGGACCGGCGCCCTCAAGCCGGCCGGCCACGCCTGACCGCCAGATTCCGGAGGCCGAGGCATCGCCCTCGGCCCCGGAAGAACGGTCTATTTTTTGAATCAGCCGGATAGCCCCGAGCGCGAGGGCGGGGCCAATCTCGTGCGCCTGCGCTCTGCGCCGGCAGGATACGGGCTGCTTGCCGACATAAGCTCGAGAGCGTCCTTGACGCCGACCTAAGCCGGCTGCGGCCCGTCACAGGGTTTCCGGTCGACCACCTCGATCAACGTCACCGTCATCACCAGCGCAGCGAAGTGACCAGGAGGGTGCGCCACGGTTGCGTGTGGCGCCCCATCGGGCTGCGTCGCTGCACGCGCCGTCGCGGGACGGCGACGAAACAATCATCTGGAAACCATATCGCGCCAAGGGCCGCCCTTTCCCGCCTATGAGAACGAACGTTCATTGACATGAGAATGCACGTTCATTACGAGGGAGGGGCAAGCAGGAGTGAGCCATGGCTCTGTCGCTCGAAGGCCGCTGGTCCGATCTCGATCAGGACAGTTTCGATCCGTCCGGAACGGGTCCGGCGCGGGTCCTGGCCATGGTTCGGGCTTTCTGCACGCCATCGAACCTCACCTTCGCCGCCGTGCTGGTCCTCGCCTGGATGGCGCTGATCAGCTGGACCGGGGCGGGCCCGAAGGGCTGGCAGGCGCGGATCTGCGCGGATCTCAGCCAGACCGCCCAGGCCTGCACGGCTACCATCCCCGCCAAGGACCAGAGCCGCGTCGCCGCGGTGGCGCAGTTCGCCCCGTGAGCGTGCCGGCGAGCGCCGGGCCGGCCGCGCGGCGCGAGCACATCCTCGATGCCGCCGAGGCTTGCTTCGTGCGCAACGGCTTCCACCGCGCCACCATGCAGGACCTCGCCCGCGAGGCCGCGATGAGCCCGGGCAATTTCTATCGCTACTTCGAGTCCAAGGAGGCCCTGGTCGTCGGGCTGGTGGAGCGCGAGCGGGAGCGCGGCGCCCAACTCGTCGAAGAGATGGAGCGCAGCGGCGACCGGCGCGGCGCCTTGCTCGACATCATCGCCCGGTACTTCGTGTCGATCACCCGCGCGGCCGCGGTTCTGCGCATGGAGATCTGGTCGGAGGCGACCCGCAACCCGGCCATCGCCGCGCTGACCGCGCGGACCGAGGCGGAGACCCGGGACTGGTTCGTGGCGACCTTCTCGGCGCTGGCGACCAGCCCGGATTGTGATCCGGACCGCCTCTACGCCCTGCTCGCCCCGCTGATGAAGGGGATCGTGGTCGGCCGCGCGATCCTGCCCGATTACGACCCTGGCCCCGCGGTGGCCCAGCTCCACGCCCTGCTGGAGACCGGGCTCGACGGCCGCCTGCCGCGCACCGCCCGCGTCGGGCCGCGGATCACCACGCTGGCGTGAGCGCCCGAACCCGTTGGCGACACCAGCGGGCTCGACCCAAAGTTCCCCGCGATCGCGCGTCGGGCAACCGCGCGTGATAGGCCGGCCGGCCTGCAATCCCCCCCCTCTCGCAGGCCGGCCGGTCGCATTCAGCGACGCGGTTCGGGATTGCCCGCCACAGAGGCAACGCGAGCCCGCCCCTGATTCGAACCGTCCCGCAGATGCAGACCGTGATCCCGATCGTGGCTTCGGCTCGGATCAACGTCCGGACGTACATATTCAAAATCACACACGTTTAAGTCGGAAATTCTGTACCATCTAAAATTATTCCAATCGCAATGTGTGACGTGCCGGACACGTCCGGTGAGTTCCAGCGATTCTGAACCCATCAATTACAATCATGCATTGAAATGGCTTCGCCATCGTACTCAAGGATCGAAGCGCCTTGTGGCGACGATCTACATGAGAACGACTAAAAACTATGCGGCAGGACCATCAAGACCACGTTATATCTGTGACAACCGATCGGTCCTCCTGCACCAATACGCGGCCCGGACTGGCGATCGCCCTGCTTCTGGCCTCGACGACTGTCGTTCACGCACAATCCAATCCGGTTCAGGACGAGGTCGTCCTCTCGGAACTGAGCGTCACCGGCACGGGTCCCGCGGTGGAGCGCGCGGACGGGCCGGTCGTGGGCTACCGCGCCACGCGCTCGGCGACCGCGACCCGGACCGACACGCCCCTGCGCGACACGCCGCAATCGGTGCAGGTGGTGCCGCGCGAGGTGCTGGTCGATCAGCAGGACATCCGCCTGAGCGACGCCCTGCAGAACGTCAGCAGCGTCCAGCCCGGCGGTACGATCCAGGGCCGGAGCGACACCTTCATCATCCGCGGGTTCAGGACCCAGACCTACGCGATCGACGGCGTCTTGCTGAACCAGGCCGGCACCTTCTCGACGGTCACCCGCGATCTCGCCGACGTGGAGCGGATCGAGGTGCTGAAAGGCCCGGCCTCGGTGCTGTACGGCCGTGGCGACCCCGGCGGCCTGATCAACATCGTCTCCCGGCAGCCGACCCTGGTGCCGTCCGGCGACATCAACCTGCAGGCCGGCAGCTTCGGCTTCCGCCGGGTCCAGGGCTCGGTATCGAGCGCGATCGAAGGCGTGGAGGGCTTGGCCGGGCGCGTCAGCTTCGCCGGCCAGTCCGATCCGACCTTCCGCAACTTCGGCGGCCGGGACAATTCCCGGACCTTCGTGGCCCCTGCGTTCACATGGAACCCGAGCCCGGATACCAGGGTCTCGTTCCTGGGCGAGTTCACCCGGCTGGATACACAATACGACGAGGGGCTGGTCGCCCTGAACGGCCGCGTGCCGCTCGACAACATCGCGCGCTATTACGGCGAGCCGTTCTCCCGCTACAACGGCACGGCGAATTTCGGCCTGCTGAAGGTCGAGCACGATCTCAACGAGAACATCACCCTGCGCGAAGTGCTCAACGCGCAATGGGGTGGCTTCAACTTCCTGGCGACACGCGCGACCGGTTTCGCCAGCCGCAACACGCTGGTGACCCGGCGCGAGACCGCGGGCTACTCGACCTACGCCACCGTCGACAGCCAGACCGAGGTGGTGGCGAAGTTCGACCTGCTGGGCTTCCGGCACACCGTGCTCGCCGGGGTCGAGTACAGCAACGGCTACCGGCATTCCTATACGACGCAGAGCACCAACTACCCGTCGGTGAGCTTCCTGAACCCGGTCCCTGGATCCGCCCTCGTCGGCCTCCAGTTCCAGTCGGATCTCAAGCAGAAGAACGAGCTGAACGGACTCTACGTCCAGGACCAGATCGATCTCGGCCTCGGCCTGCAATTGCTAGTCGGCGTCCGATACGACACCGGCACACAGTATTATTTCAACCGCGTTCCGACCTCACGGACGATGCCGCCCGACCAGCAACTGTCCGGCACCTCGCCGCGCGTCGGCCTCGTCTATCGACCGGTGGAACCACTCACGCTCTATGCGAGCTACGCGACCTCGTTCAAGCCGCAGATCGACAACGTCCTGAACGCCACCAATCCGCCCCCCGAGACCGGTGAGCTCTACGAAATCGGCAGCCGGCTCGACCTCACCCCCGACCTGACCCTGTCGGCGGCGGCGTTCCGGATCATCCGCAACAACGTCTCGGCCACCGATCCGGTCAATACCGGCTTCTCGGTGATCACCGGGCAGCAGCGCTCCGAGGGCGTCGAGGCCGACCTCGCCGGCCAGATCCTGCCGGGGTGGAAGGTCATCGGCGCGGTCAGCTTCCTCGACGCGCGGATCACGAAGGACACCACCTTCGCGGTCGGCAACCGTCTGGTGGGGGCACCGGCCTTCAGCGGCAGCATCTGGTCGACCTACCAGTTCCAGGAGGGCTTCCTGCTGGGCTGGAACGTCGGGGCCGGGATCACCTATGTCGGCCGGCGCACCGGCGACCTCAACAACAGCTATACGGTCGGCGGCTATGCCCGGCTCGACGCGGCGGTGTTCTACGATTTCAACGAGCACGCCCGGTTCTCGATCAACCTGCGCAACCTGACCGACCGGCGCTACATCGAGCAGCCGTTCAACCAGTTCAACAACCTCCCCGGCGCGCCGCTCTCGGTGCTGGCCACGATCACCGCGCGGCTGTGAGCCGGGCGGTGTCGCCGACCCATGCTCGCAGGAGGATCCCGATCTCCGCATCGATCCGCGTCCTTCTAGGCGCGGCCCTCGCGGCGCTGCCGCTGACCGCGTCGGCGGCCGAGCGGCCCCGCACGGTGCTGATCGTGGTCAAGCCGGACAATCCGCGGATCGCCGCCGACAAGGCGATCGCGGCCCATCTCGAGGGACGCGGATACCGGGTCACGCTGGGCAGCCAGTACGAGCCGGTGGCGCGGGGCTACGACCTCGTCATCCTGTCCTCGAACATCCGCAGCCGCGACCTGCTCGGCGCCTATCGCGATGTCCCGGTGCCAGTGCTGACTTGGGAGAGCGACCTGCTCGACGACCTGGGCATGACCGGCAAGAAGCACGACCGCGACTTCGGCAAGGCGTCGGCCGAGCATTTCGTCTGGCTGGTCAACGCCCCCCATGCCCTGGCGGCCGGCCTGCGCGCGGGGGTCAACGCGGTCTACGCCAAGGACGCGCCGATGAACTGGGGCAAGCCCGGCCTCGGCGCCGCGATCATCGCCACGGTGCCGGGCGAACCCGACCACGCCGTCGTCTTCGGCTACGAGGCGGGGGCGACGATGGACTACGAGTCGATCGCCCCGGCACGGCGGACGATGTTTCTGCTCGACAACGAGACCTTCGGCAGCCTGACGGGCGCCGGGCTCGCCCTGTTCGACGCCGCCGTCGACTGGACCGCCGGGACACCGCGCCCGGCCGAGTGAGCGGCTGCCGGCATCAGGTCAGCGCGCGCTGGGGCTTCTTTCCGGTCGCGACCGCCTCCGCCTTCCGCTCGGTCCCCTTGCGCCGCGCGCCCGCCCGGCGGCGCAGGATGTAGAGGGTCAGGCCGGTGGCGGCGAAGCCCGGCATGGAGAGCGCCGCCAGGCAGAACAGCAGGGCGAACAGGTCGCCGAAGAACCGGCCGCGATGCACCTCCAAAATGTTCTCGACGATGCGCCGCCCGAGCGGCGTGTCGGCCGCGTGCTCGGTGGCGAGCAAGGCGCCCGTGGCGGCGTCGTAGCGGGCCTCGTTGCGGGCGCTCAGGGCGTCGATGCCCCGGGGCAGCCAGCGGATGCGGATCGCCTTCGTATCGGCCCCCGGCAGGGTCAGGATCACGAGGCCGGCCTCGTGCCCCTCGCCGGCCCGGAACGCCGCCCAGGCGCGATCGAGGGCGGGTTCGGCCCCGGCCTCCGGCGGTGGGGAAGGCTCCCGGCGACCGGCTGGGCGCGCGGGCTTCGCCCGCTCCGGCGTCCCGGCGAGCAGCCAGGTGGCCCCGTCCTTGAACGACGGGTAGGACCAGGTCAGGCCGGTGAGCGCGATGACCAGGTAGATCGGCGTCAGCCAGGTCCCGGCCACGGCGTGGAGCGACCACCAGCGCGGCCGGCCGGGCCGCGACAGGCTCGGCTTCAGCCAGATCCGCCAGCGATGGATCTTGGGCCAGCGCAGGTAGAGGCCGGTGGCCAGGAACGCGACCAGCGCCAGGGTGCAGGCGCCCGTGATGGTCCGGCCCCAGCCCTTGGAGCCGCCGGGGATCAGCAGCCAGCGGTGCAGGTCCCGCACCGTCGTGAACGCCGCCTCCAGCCGCACCGGGCCGAGCACCGCGCCGTCATAGGGGTCGGCATAAACCGAGGGCGGCCGCTCCCGGGTCTCGGGATCGCGGGCGAAGCGCACGAACACGCTCGCCTGCGGGTCGTCCGACAGGGTGAGGACATTCGCCCGGCGCCCGCCGGCCTGGCCGTCGATCCGGGCGGCGAGGGCCGATGGCGCGAGCGGCACCCGGTCCCCCGCCTCGACCCGTGTCCGGTCGCGGTTGGCGAAGGCGGTGATCGCTTCCTCGTAGCTCATCAGCGCCCCGGTGAGGCCCATCAAGGCCAGCACGAAACCAGCGGTGAGGCCAAGCGCCCAGTGCAGGCGGAAGAGCACGGTCCGGGGTGAGGGAATCGGCAGCGGCATCACGATGCCGGCTGCCTAGCAGAGTCCGGCCCCGCACGCGACGCCGCGCCGCGCATGCCCGGGATTCAGGTGATCGGCGCCGGGTTGAACAGGGTCAGGTCGTTGAACAGGCCCCAGCGGTCGGACCAGGGCCGCTTGCGCCCGCTCGCCACGTCGAGGATCAGGTGGAACAGCTCCCAGCCGACCTGCTCGATCGTGGCCTCGCCGGTGGCGATCCGGCCGGCATCGAGGTCGATCAGGTCGGACCAGCGCTCGGCCAGCTCCGTCCGGGTCGCGACCTTGATCACCGGAGCCTGCGCGAGGCCGTAGGGCGTGCCGCGGCCGGTGGAGAACACCTGCAGGGTGATCCCCGAGGCGAGCTGAAGCGTGCCGCAGACGAAGTCGCTGGCCGGGGTCGCGGCGAAGATCAGGCCCTTCTCGCGCACGCGCTCGCCCGGCGCCAGCACCCCGGCAATGGCGCCGGTGCCGGACTTGGCGACCGAGCCCAGGGACTTCTCGACGATGTTGTTGAGGCCGCCCTTCTTGTTGCCGGGCGACGGGTTGGCCCGGCGGTCGGCCTCGCCCTTGGCGAGATAGGCGTCGTACCAGGCCATCTCGCGGATCAGGGCCTGGGCGATTTCCGGAGTCTTGGCACGGGGGGTCAGGAGGTGGATCGCGTCGCGCACCTCCGTGACTTCGGAGAACAGGACGGTGCCGCCGCAGGCTACGATCAGGTCGGCGCAGTAGCCGAGCGCCGGGTTGGCGGTGACCCCCGAGAAGGCGTCGCTGCCGCCGCATTGCAGGCCGACCACGAGCTCGGAGGCCGGGCAGGTCTCGCGGGTGCGCCGGTTCAGCACCTCAAGGCGGGCTTCCGCCATCGCCAGGATGCTGTCGAGCATCGCGGAAAAGCCCTGGTGGCGCTCGTCCTGGAGGCGGACGACCCCGTCCCCGGCCGCGCCGCCATCGGGCAGCAGCCGCTCCGAGACGAGCTTCTCGCAGCCCAGCCCCACGACCATGACCTCGCCGCCGAAATTGGGGTTCTGGGCCAGGCTCTGGAGGGTCCGGATCGGCACCACCGCCTCGGGGGCGTTGATGGCGACGCCGCAGCCGTAAGCGTGGGTGAGGCCGACCACGTCGTCGACGTTGGGGAAGCGCGGCAGCAGCTCCTGCTTGATCCGACGGATCGCCACGTCGAGGGTGCCGGCGACGCATTGCACGCTGATCGAGATCGCCAGGATGTTCTTGGTGCCCACCGACCCGTCCGGGTTGCGGTAGCCCTCGAAGGTGTAGCCTTCGAGCGGCGCTAAGGGGGCCGGCACCCGGGTGGCCAGCTCCAGCGCGTCGAGGGCGGGGGCGGTGGGGGTCGCGACCCGGGATTCCTCGACCCAGGCGCCCCGCGGGATATCCTGGGTGGCGATGCCGACCACCTCGCCGTAGCGGCGCACCGCCCCGCCCTCCGGGATGTCACTGAGCGCCACCTTGTGACCCTGCGGCACGAACTCGGTGAGCCGCAGCCCGTCCGGGAAGGTCGTGCCGGCGGGCAGCCCGAAGGCGTTGACCACGATCGCGACGTTGTCGTGCGCGCTCAGCCGGATCGTGCGCGGCACGTCCCCGGCCGGCCGCTCGAGGTTCGGGCGGACCTGCGTCGGGCGATCCTGGGTGGCGCTGTCCATCTCGGCCTGCATCGGATGCTCCTCGCTCAGCCTTCGGTGCGGAATCGCCCGGCCAGCGCCTCGGCGTTGCGGGCCAGAAGCCCCAGATCCGAGCCGACCGCGGTGAACCGGGTGCCGGCCGCGATGTAGCGCTTGGCCAGCTCCTCGCTCGGCGTGAGGATGCCGGCATGCTTGCCGGCCTTCACGATCCGGCCGACCGCGTCCTCGATGGTGCGGACCACCTCCGGATGGCCCTGCTGGCCGACATAGCCGAGGCTGGTGGAGAGGTCGCCGGGCCCGATGAAGACACCGTCCACGCCCTCGACGGCGGCGATCGCGTCGAGATTGTCCAGGGCGCGGCGCGACTCGACCTGCACGATCACATAGATCTCGGCCTCGCAGCGCGTGTGATAATCGGGGATCCGGCCGAACCGGGCGGCCCGGGGCGCCTGCGAGAAGCCGCGCACGCCGCGGGGCGCGTAGCGCGTCGCCGCGACCACCCGCCTGGCCTGCTCGGCATCGTCGATATTGGGGATCATCAGCGATTGCGCGCCGGCATCGAGGATGCGCTTGATGGTGATGGCATCGTCGCTCGGCACCCGCACCACCGGGTTGGTGGCGTTCTCCATCATGGCCTGGAGTTGGAAGTAGATATCCCGCAGGTCGTTGGCCGAGTGCTCCATGTCGAGGAGCAACCAGTCGAACCCGGCGCCGGCGACGATCTCCGTGGAGATCGGGCTGGCGAGGCTGCACCACAGGCCGATCTGCTGGCGCCCCTCGCCGAGGGCGGCCTTGAAGCGATTGGTCAGGCTGTCCATGGCGATTCCTCCGGGCCGTCTCGGCATCTGCGTGCCGTCAGGTTATCAGGCGCAGCCTTTCCGTCGAAGGTCAAAGCCAAAGGCTGGATCGATCGATGCGGCGCGCGCATGGATCAGGCGGGCGGCAGCTCCGCCAGGATCGCGACCAGCCGGGCGATCAGCGGCTCGTCCGCATCGCGCCGCCAGGCCAGGACCAGCTCGGCGGGCCGCGGGGCCGGCAGCACCAGCGGCCGGAACACCACGCCTTCGAAGCGCAGGCGCTCGGCCGCCGCCGGCACCAAGGCGATCCCGAGGGCGGCCCGGACCAGGGCCAGGATCGAGTGGATCTGGGTCAGCCGCTGCACGATCCGGGGCTCCACCGCGGCCTCGGCGAGCAGGCCCTGAACCAGGTCGTGGAAGTAGCGGGCCTCGTTCGGCGCGTAGGCGATGAGCGGCTCTCCGGCGAGATCGCCCGGCTTGAGGTGCTCCCGAACAGCCAAAACATTCCCGGCCGGAAGCGCCGCCACGAGGGGCTCCGCCAGGGCCCGGACGGCGATCAAGTCCGGATGGGTGACCGGCGGGCGGACCAGGGCGGCGTCGATGCGGCCGGCGAGCAGTTCCTCGACCTGATCCCGGCTGACCATCTCGCGCAAGGCGAGGGTGATGTCGGGCAGCGCCCGCCGAAGCTCCGTGACGAGGCGGGGCAGGAAGTCGTAGGCCGAGGCCGCCGTGAAGCCGAGCTTCAGCACCCCCGCGCGCCCGGCCGCCACTTGGCGGGTGACGTGGGTCGCGGTCTCGGCCAGCCGCAGGATGCGCTGCGCCTCCGGCAGGAAGCTGCGCCCGGCCGCGGTCAGCCGGACGGAGCGGCTGGTGCGCTCCAGGAGCTGCACATCGAGGATCCGCTCCAGCACCTGGATCTGCCGCGACAGGGGCGGCTGGGTCATGTTCAGCCGGGCGGCCGCGCGCCCGAAATGCAGCTCCTCCGCCACGGCGGCGAAGCACCGGAGCTGACTGAAATCGAACATCGCTCCTCCCCTGGCGCCGCGACGCGATGGGGGAGCATAAAGCCTTGGCGGCCGCCCTGTCGCGGCAGTCACCCTTGGCCGTTCGGCTTAGGGGGGCGCCCGCTTCCGTTGGATTGTCGGGCCTTGCGAATCACATAAGTAACTGCTTATGTATCGACATGAACGAAGATGATCTCTTCCGGGCGTTGGCCGATCCGACCCGGCGCGCGATCTTCGAGAAGCTCGCTGCGGGCAGCATGAACGCCAGCGTCCTGCGGGAGGGGATGGGGATCAGCCAGCCGGCGATGTCCCAGCACCTCTCGGTTCTTCGGAGCGCCGGACTGGTGCGGGAAGAACGGCAGGGCCGTTTCGTGAACTATGAGGTCGACCCGGACGGGCTGACGCACATTGCCCAGTGGCTGGCGAAGTATCGCGCCTACTGGCCCGCCCGCATCGAAGCTCTCAAGGCGCTGCTGAAGGATATGGACCAATGAGCGACGCGGAGCCCGACGCGGCCGAGACCGGCATCGCAGGCGATTACGAGCTCGATGCGCCGCCGCACAAGGTCTGGCGCGCCCTCCATACGCCCGAGCTTCGCGAGATCTGGTTGCCGGGGAGCGCCTTGGCCGAGCCGGACGCGATCACCGTCATCCCCGGGAAAGAGCTTCGGTTTCGGATGCGGGACGATGCGCCCCCGTTTCTCGAAAGCACCGTGACGTTCCGGATCGCTCCGAACCGAACCGGCGGAACGCGTCTCCGGGTGATCCACGCGCTGACCGACCCACGGTTCGACCGGATGACACGGGCCGCCTCGAACACCAACACGCAGCCGCTCATGCGCGCCGCCTGACGCGGCGCATCGATCTGTCGTTGTCCGAAGCCTTGAGGGGTCGCCGATGCGCGAAGCGATGCAACTTGTCCCGATCGTCGTGGAACAATCCAACCGAGGCGAACGGTCCTTCGACATCTATTCGCGCCTTCTGCGCGAGCGGATCATCTTCCTCAACGGCGAGGTCAACGACACGGTCGCTGCACTGATCTGCGCGCAGCTCCTGTTCCTGGAGGCCGAGAACCCGAAGAAGCCGATCCACCTCTACATCAATTCCCCGGGCGGGGTCGTGACCAGCGGATTGGCGATGTACGATACCATGCGCCACATCCGGGCACCGGTTCACACCCTCTGCATGGGCACGGCCCGCTCCATGGGCTCGTTCCTGTTGATGGCCGGCGCGCCCGGCGGACGTGCGGCCCTCCCCAACGCGAGCATCCACATCCATCAGCCCTTGGGCGGGTTCCAGGGGCAAGCCTCGGACATCCTCATCCATGCCGAGGAAACCCGCAAAACGAAGCACCGCATGACCCGGCTCTATGCCGAGCATTGCGGCCGTCCGTACGAGGATTTCGAGCGTGCGATGGACCGCGACTACTTCATGACCGCCGAGGAAGCCCTGGACTGGGGCCTGATCGATCGCGTGCTTCAACCTCACGAGGATGACGGGCCCGCCATCGGATCCGTATGACGCGCCATCAGGCCCTTGAGCTGACACAGGCGAAACAGGGATCCCAAAGGGCCGCGGGCCCTTTGGCGGGGTTCGGGGCGCGCAGCCCCGAAGTTCGCAGGGCAGCGCCCTTACGGCGTCAGCTCGTGGCCGGCATAGTCGATCTTGCCGTCGGGGCCTTTCGTCCAGACGTGCATGACGTAGTCGAGCCGGGTGATGTCGCCCTTCTTGTCGTAGGCGATCGGGCCCAGCACGGTCTCCACCGGCTTGCCCTGGTGCAGCCAGTCCGCGAGCGCCTTGCCGTCGCTGGAGCCGGTCTCGGCCGCCGCCTTGGCCAGCACCTGCACGGCCGCGTAGGCGTACAGGGTGAACGCCTCGGGATCGATGCCCTTGGCCTTGAACGCGGCGACCACCGCCTGGGCGTTCGGGTTCTTGCGCGGGTCGGGCGGGAAGGTCATCAGCGTGCCCTCGGCGGCCGGCCCGGCGATCTGCACGAATTCCTTGTCGGTGATGCCGTCGCCGCCCGCCACGATGGCCTGAAGGCCCTGGTCGCGCATCTGGCGCAGGATCAGCCCGGCTTCGGTGTGGTAGCCGCCATAATAGACGACATCGATGGTGGCCGATTTCAGCTTCGAGACCAGCGCCGAATAGTCCTTCTCGCCCGGGTTGATGCCCTCGATCAGCGCTGCCTTGCCGCCCTTGGCCTTGAACACCGTCAAGGTCTCCTCGGCCAAGCCCTTGCCGTAGGTCGTCTTGTCATGGACGAAAGCGATCTTCTTGTCCTTGAAATGCGCGGCGAGATACGCGCCCGCCACGGCCCCCTGCTGGTCGTCCCGGCCGCAGGTGCGGAACGTGTTCCACATCCCGCGCTCGGTGAACTTCACGTTGGTGGAGGCCGGCGAGATCTGGATGATGCCGGCGTCGAGGTAGACGTCGGAGGCCGGGATCGAGACGCCGGAATTGAAGGTCCCGACCACCATCTTGACGCCGGTGCCGGCGAACTTGTTGGCCAGCGAGACACCCTGCTTCGGGTCGGAGGCGTCGTCGCCGACCACGGTCTCGAAGAGCCGGCCCTTGATGCCGCCGGCCTTGTTGAGGTCCTCGATCGCCTGGCTGGCGCCGTTGCGGATCTGCGCGCCGAAGGCCGCGTAGGGTCCGGTCAGGGGCGCGGCGACGCCGATCTTCACCGGCCCGCCCGTGTCCTGCGCCTGAGCGGCGCCCGCCGTCAGGAGCCCGAGAAGACAAAACGCCAGAGTTGCTCTCACGATACGCTCCCATATCGAAAACGGTGCCTCGAAGCCTGTGCGGGGGCTTCCGCCCGGAGCGCGCGCCACCGAGCCGGCGGCGCGCGGGTCACGTCGAGGGCCCGGAGCCGCCCTTACGGCACCAGCTCGTTGCCGGCGTAGTCGATCCGGCCGTCGGCGCCCTTCTTCCAGGCGTAGATGACGTAGTCGGGCCGGGTGAGGTCGCCCTTCTTGTCGTAGGCGATCGGGCCGACCACGGTGTCGATCGTCTTGCCCTGGTGCAGCCAGTCGGCCAGCACCTTGCCCTCGCTGGAGCCGGTCTCGGCTGCGGCCTTGGCCAGAACCTGCACGGCCGCGTAGGCGTAGAGCGTGTAGGCGTCGGGATCGATGTTCTTGGCCTTGAACGCCGCGACCACCGCCTGGGCGTTCGGGTTCTTGCGGGCATCCGGCGAGAAGGTCATCAGCGTGCCCTCGGCGCCGTCGCCGGCGATCTGCACGAACTCCTTCGGGGCGAGGCCGTCGCCGCCGACGAGGGTCGCCTTCAGGCCCTGGTCGCGCATCTGGCGCAGGATCAGCCCGGCCTCGGTGTGGAAGCCGCCGTAATAGACCACATCGACGTTGGCCGATTTCAGCTTGGAGACGAGGGCCGAGTAGTCCTTCTCGCCCGGGTTGACGCCCTCGAACAGCACCTCCTTGCCGCCCTTGGCCTTGAGCGTCAGCTGCGTCTCCTGGGCCAGGCCCTTGCCGTAGGCCGACTTGTCATGGACGAAGGCGATGCGCTTGCCCTTGAAGTGATCGGCCAGATAGGCGCCGGCGACCACGCCCTGCTGGTCGTCGCGGCCACAGGTCCGGAAGGTGTTCCAGAGCCCGCGCTCGGTGAACTTCACGTTGGTCGACGACGGGGTGACCTGGATGATGCCGGCATCGAAATAGACGTCGGAGGCCGGGATCGAGACGCTGGAGGCGAAGGCGCCCACCACCATCGTCACGCCGTCCGCCGCGAGCTTGTTCGACACCGAGACGCCCTGCTTCGGATCGGACGCGTCGTCGCCGTAGACGGGCTCGAACAGCCGGCCCTTGATCCCGCCGGCCTTGTTGATGTCCTCGATCGCCTGGCTGGCGCCGTTCTTGACCTGCACGCCGAAAGCCGCATACGGCCCGGTCACGCCGGCGGAGATACCGATCTTCACCGGGCCGCCCTTGTCCTGGGCCTGTACAGCGCCGATCGTCAGAAGACCAGCAATGGCCATCGACAGTATTTTTTTCATGCCCGCCCCCGCGTTCGAAGATTAATGCGCCCCTGAACCCGCATGCAACATTTCGGCCAGGCTCATCGGCCGTGCATCGGTCTGCCGCGACGCGGTCTTGAACCTCAGTTCAACGCGCCACGCAGTCAAGGCCGCAAGCATAGGGATGATGGGCGCCGGATTGATCTGCCCCCATCCCGATCCGGCCGGACGGGTCGCGGCTTTCGCCGACCTCAGGTGGCGTGGCTTCGATGATGCATCCGAAGGCGACGCCCGTCGCAGCCCATCGAGATCGATGACCGTCCCTCTGCCGCTCCATAGCCCACCCGCCACCCCGCATCCGGGGCGCGGCTGATGAGTCCGCTCGGGGACGAATCTGCCGACTGGGCGGAGCGCCGCCGGATCGCCGAGCAGGGAAGGGGCGACCGGGCCTGGTCCCAATGGGGGCCGTATCTCAGCGAGCGGCAATGGGGGACGGTGCGGGAGGATTACAGCCCCGACGGCAATGCCTGGCGCGCGCTGCCGCACGAGGAGGCCCGCTCGCGCGCCTATCGCTGGGGCGAGGACGGCCTGGCCGGGATCTGCGACGAGCGCGGCGGCCTCTGCCTGGCGCTGGCCCTGTGGAACGGCCGCGACCGCATCCTCAAGGAGCGCCTGTTCGGCCTGACCAACCAGGAGGGCAACCACGGCGAGGACGTCAAGGAGGTCTACCACTACCTCGATGCGGTCCCGAGCCACGCCTACCTCAAGCTGCTCTACCGCTACCCGCAGGCGGCGTTCCCCTACGAGGCGCTGGTGCGCGAGAACCTGGCGCGCGGGCGCGACCAGCCGGAATACGAGATCGAGGAGACGGGGATCTTTGACGACAGCCGGTTCTTCGACATCACCGTGGAATACGCCAAGGCGGATGCCGACGACATCCACGCCGTCGTCACCGCGCTCAACCGCGGCCCGGAGACCGCCGAGCTCCACCTGATCCCGCAGCTCTGGTTCCGCAACACCTGGTCCTGGCAGGCCGGGCAGGACCGACCGCGGATCGCCGCCGATCCCGAGGGCGGCGCGACCTGCACGCATCCGCGGCTCGGCCCCTATCGCCTCGCCTATGACGGCGCGCCGGAGTTGCTGTTCTGCGAGAACGACACCAACCTGCGGCTCCACGGCGGGCAGCCGGACGCGCCCGGCCCGTTCAAGGACGGCCTGCACGCGGCGATCGTCGGGGGCGATGCGGCCGCCATCCGCCGGGATGCGGGCACGAAGCTCGGCCTGCACTACGCCCTGCGGCTGGAGCCGGGCGCCACCGCCCGGATCCGGCTGCGCCTGTCGGCCGGCTCAAGGGTGCGCCCGGTCGACGCCGAGGGCGCCGTCGTCCGGCGCCGAGTGTCCGAGGCGGACGCGTTCTACGAGGGGCTTCAGGACGGCATCCCGGACCCGGATGCCCGCACGATCTTCCGGCAGGCCGCCGCCGGCCTGATCTGGTCGAAGCAGCTCTACTGCTACGACGTGCGGCGCTGGCTCGAGGGCGATCCGCTCCAGCCGGTGCCGCCCCGGGAGCGCGAGGGCGGCCGCAACAGCCAGTGGCGCCATTTCGCGGCGGCCGACGTGCTGTCGATGCCCGACACCTGGGAATACCCGTGGTTCGCCGCCTGGGACCTCGCCTTCCACTGCCTACCCCTGGCCCTGCTCGACCCGGACTTCGCCAAGAAGCAGCTCCTGCTGCTCACCCGCGAATGGTACATGCACCCGAACGGGCAACTCCCGGCCTACGAGTGGGAGTTCGGCGACGCCAATCCGCCGGTCCATGCCTGGGCGGCCTACCGGGTGTTCGAGATCGACCGGGACCGCCGAGGCGGGCGCGGCGACATCGCCTTCCTGGAGGGCGTGTTCCACAAGCTGCTGATCAACTTCACCTGGTGGGTGAACCGCAAGGACGCGCAGGGACGCAACGTCTTCCAGGGCGGCTTCCTGGGGCTCGACAATGTCGGGGTGTTCGACCGGTCCCGGCCGCCCCCGGGCTTCGGGGTGGTCCACCAGGCCGACGGCACCGCCTGGATGGCGATGTACGCCCTCAACATGATGCGCATCGCCCTCGAGCTGGCGCGCCACAACGACGTCTACGAGAGCACCGCCTCGAAGTTCTTCGAGCACTTTCTGCTCATCGCCGAGGCGATGACCGAGATGGGCGGGCAGGGGGGCGGCCAAGGCGGCGGGGAAGGGTTCGGCCTGTGGGACGAGGTCGATGAATTCTACTACGACGAGGTCGACATTCCCGGCGGCGGGATGCTCCCGTTGCGGGTCCGCTCGATGGTCGGGCTGGTGCCGCTCTTCGCCGTGGAGGTGATCGAGCCCTCCGTGCTCCAGCGGCTGCCGGACTTCGCCCGGCGCCTGAACTGGGCGCTGGAGAACCGGCCGAACCTCGCCCGCTTGGTCTCCCGCTGGAACGAGGGCGGCGTGAAGGACCGCAAGCTGCTGTCGCTGCTGCGCGGCCACCGGATGAAGGCGCTGCTGCGGCGCATGCTCGACGAGGCCGAGTTCCTCTCGCCCTACGGCGTGCGCTCCCTGTCGAAGGTCCACCGGGACGCGCCCTACGTGCTCAACGAGCTGGGGGCCTCGTTCACGGTCCGGTACGACCCGGCCGACTCGACCTCGAACATGTTCGGCGGCAACTCGAACTGGCGCGGGCCGGTGTGGATGCCGATGAACTACCTGATCGTCGAGGCTTTGCGGCGGTTCCACACCTATTACGGCGACGAATTCCTGGTGGAATACCCGACGGGATCGGGCGCGATGTGCACGCTGCGCGCGATCGCCGACGCCCTGGAGGACCGGCTGATCGCCCTGTTCGCCAAGGATGCGGACGGGCGCCGGCCGGCCTTCGGAGCACGGCCGCCGATCCCCCCGGCGCCCGGCGCCGAGGAGGCTCTGCTGTTCCACGAGTTCTTCGACGGCGATACCGGCCGGGGCCTCGGCGCCTCGCATCAGACCGGCTGGACCGCGCTGATCCTCAACCTGCTGCGCGACCGCGCCCGGTCGCGCTAAAGCGCTCGCCGCCGAAGTGGATACCGGTTCGGCGTAAGCGAGCGCGTTCAATCAAGGATTTGGAGCCGTTCCCGATTGCAATGCGATCGGGAACGGCTCCAAGCGCCTCAGCAGCTCAGGCGACGACCCTCGCGGCGGCCGAAGGTCCGGTAATGGGCCGCACCGGATTCCATCTGGCCGTTCGCGATCGCACGGCGGACATCCGGGTTGCAGCGCAGATACTCGCGCTCGTCGAACCCGCCATAGGCGCGCTCGCCGTAGCCGCGGTCCCGATAGCCGCGGTCGCGGCCCCGGTAATCGTCGTCGCGATCCCGACCACCGTAATCCCGATCGCCGTAGCCGTAATCGGGGCCGCGCTGCGCCACAGCCGGCCCGAGGGCGGACATCACGCCGAAACCGACGGCGATCGCTGCCAAAAACGCTTTCATCGTACCTGTCTCCTATCGGAGGCTTGAAACGCGTTGCGGCCCAGATGGTTCGATGAGCCGCCGCGCATCAAAAAGCCCGGCGGCGGTGTCATCCGCGGCCGGGCCGAAAACGACGCTGCCCGGGACGAGGCCCAGGCAGCCACCCGATCACATGCGGTGCATCATCTCGCGGCGCATCATGCGATGGCGCATCTCACGGTGCATCATGCGCCGCTCCATGTGACGCCGCATCATCCGGCGCTCCATGTGGCGACGCTCCATCCGGCGCTCCATGCGGTCCATCTGGACGGTCGAGACGATGTCGGCCGGGGCGGCCACGGCGGCGGGGGCGAGCGGGGCAGCGGAAGCGGGCGACGCGACGGCGGCGCCGAAGGCGGCGAGCAGGGCCGCGGTGATGAGCGTGGTGCGCAAAGGATGTTTCCTCTCATGCCGCCGTCGAGGGCGGTTGTTTTCCTCGGAGCCGTGAGAGGAGCAAATCCTTCCCGGACCCAGCCCAGCAAGCCGCAGACCGCCAAGATGGTTCCACCGCCGCCGGAGCCGCACCAGATCCGGGCCGGCAACGCTCGACCCGGCCGCCCGGACGGATTCCGGCAGCATCGCCGAGCGGGGCAAAGGTGTGTCTCAGGACAAACCGCAACCGCCGGATGGGATTCGTGAGACCTTCGCAGCAGAAGGGCGTCCGGGCGGAGGATCAGCGCGCGAATCCGAGGAGAAGTCGCTTTCAATTTCGTCACCGGCAAGGTCGTGAGGACCGGTCAGAGACGGTGTACCCAGCGCCAGTGATGCCGCGGAGGCCGCTGATTTGGCGGCGCGCTCTCTAGCTCTCGAGCCGCGGCACGGCGCCGGGCGGCGGGGCTGGGGGAGGCATGCTCGCCAGGTCCGAATCGGCATGATGCCGGCCGTTCAGCTCAGCGGGGACGGGGCGGGCCAGCTCCAGGGCCGGAAGCGCGATGCTCTTCACATCGCTGCGCAGCGTGATCTGCTTGACCTCGACGGCCTGCCGCCCGCGCATGAGCGGGTTTTGGCGCACGTAGCTGATGAATTCCTCGGCCGCCCGCAGCTTTGATGTGTTGTGCTCGGCCTCCTGTGCCCGGATCCGCTCGGCCTCAAGCTCCCGAATCTTGGCCTCCTTGGCCTGGTGCTGCAGTTCGAGGGACGCGAAAGCAAGCCCCGTGGCCGCACGGTCGAACACGGAGCTCACTTTCAATGTCGGGCTGGAGAACAGAATATAGACGCTGTTGGCGACCAGAAAAACAGCCACCAACAACACGACCAGATCCATCGCACGTCCGCTCACGGTCCAGAAGACCAGCACGACAGCCAGCGACAGGACAGAGAGTCCGAGAAGAATATATCGCAGGATCGACATGATCTAGCCTAAATTCATTTTTTTGAATCGAATTGGCGAGATTTATAAAGGTTTCGATTCTGAAAGGCAAATCTATCGGTGCCTTGTGCGGTCCACAGGCTTCGGTTGCCGATCGCCCCCGCTCGGGGCGGATGGCCCGGTCCGCGAAGCGCAGGACCGGCCCGATCGGGCCGCTTCGCGCACCGACAGGCGCGCCCGGTGCGAAGGCCCCTTGCCTCCGAAGCTTAACTTGTCCGACCCTGCCGTCGGCAAGCCGGCTCGGCATTGAGTCGGGGTGCCGGAGGGGGAATGAATTCATGATATCAGCAGGTTCTCGCCGCCGCCGCTCCGGCGCGCTGGCCCTTCTCGCGGCGCTCGCGCCCCTGGTCCTCGGCGCCCTGGCGCCCGGCCGGGCCAGGGCTGCCGACAAGGAGGTCACCTTCGCCCATCAGGACATGGTGGTGCCGTTCCGGGCCCTGATGGATTCGGGCGCCATCGAGAAGGCCACCGGCTACACGGTGCACTGGCGCAAGTTCGGCGGCGGTGGCGACGTGATCCGCGCCATGGCGTCCGGCAACGTCCAGATCGGAGAGGCGGGATCGAGCCCGATCGCCGCGGCGGCCTCCCAGGGGCTCGACATCGAGCTGTTCTGGATCCTGGACGAGATCGCCGATGCAGAGCAGCTGGTCGCGCGCAACGGCAGCGGCGTGAAGAGCATCGCTGATCTGCGCGGCAAGACGGTCGCGGTGCCGTTCGTATCGACCTCGCACTACCAGCTCATCGCGGCGCTGGCGGGAGCCGGGCTGACCCAGAAGGACGTCACGATCCTCAACATGCGCCCGCCCGAGATCGCCGCCGCCTGGGAGCGCGGCGACATCGACGCGACCTTCATCTGGGATCCGGTGCTGGCCCGGGTGAAGAAATCCGGCACGGTGCTGATCTCGGCCGGCGACATCGCCCGCCAGGGCAAGGCGACCTTCGACGGCCTGGTGGTGGACCGGGCCTGGGCGGCCAAGAACCGGGACTTTTTGGTGACGCTGGTGAAGCTGATCGCCGCCCAGGATGCGGCCTACGTGGCAAAGCCCTGGGCGGCCGATGCGCCGGAGGTGAAGGCCACGGCCAAGATCACCGGCTCGACCCCCGAAGAGGTGCCGGCGAGCCTGGCGGCCTACCGCTTCCCGACCCTCGAGGCGCAGGCCTCCCCGGCCTGGCTCGGCGGCGCCGCCGCCAAGGCCCTGACCGAGACCGCGGAGTTTCTGAAGGCGCAAGGGCGCGTGCAGGCGCTGGCGCCCGATTACGGCCGGTTCGTCACCGGCGACTACGTGGCCGCGGCCCGGAAATAGCGACGGCTCCCCGGCGGCAGGTTCGGAGTGGCCCATGATCGAGATCCGCAACGTCAGCGTCCATTATGGGGCGGGGGATTCCACCGTCGCCGCCCTCTCGGGGATCGACCTGACGATCCGGCCCGGGGAGTTCGTGGTCGCCCTGGGCGCCTCGGGCTGCGGCAAGACCACCCTGCTGTCGGCGATCGCGGGCTTCCTCGAACCGAGCGCGGGCAGCATCCTGCTCGACGGCAAGCCGATCCGGGGGCCGGGGGCCGACCGGGGCGTGGTGTTCCAGCGCCACGCCCTGATGCCCTGGCTGGATGTCGCCGAGAACGTCGCCTTCGGGCCGAAGCTGCGCGGCATCCCCCGGGCGGAGCGGCGCCGGATCGCGCTTGCCATGCTCGACCTCGTGGGCCTCGCCGACTTCGCCGACCGGAAGGTCTACGAACTCTCCGGCGGCATGCAGCAGCGGGTCGGCCTCGCGCGTGCGCTCGCCAGCGACCCGCGCGCCCTGCTGATGGACGAGCCGCTGGGCGCGCTCGACGCCTTCACCCGCGAGCAGGTCCAGGAGCTGATCCTCCGGGTCTGGGACCGGACCGGCAAGATGGCGTTCTTCATCACCCACGATGTCGAGGAGGCGGTCTTCCTCGCCACCACGCTGCTGATCATGAGCCCGCGCCCCGGCCGCATCGTCGAGACGATCGCGCTGCCCTTCTCCCGGGCCTTCCTGGCCGGGCGCGACGCCCGGGCGGTGAAGTCGGATCCGGACTTCATCGCCATGCGCGAGCGCGTGCTCGGGCAGATCCATCACCGCGCAGAGCCGGCGCTCGGAGCCTGAGATGAGCGGCTTGCCCCTCGATACGCCGGTTTCGGCCCCGGCCCCCGCCGAGGCGGCGCCCCGCCGACGTTTCGGAGCCCGCCGCCGCGCCCTGCGCGACGGGATGCTGGTCCCGGCCGTCAGCATCGCGACGGTGCTCGCCGTCCTGGCGCTCTGGGCGGTCGCGACCGCGGTCGGCTGGGTCAAGCCGCTGTTCCTGCCGCCCCCGGGGGCGATCCTGTCGGCCTTCGCGCAGGCCTGGAACGGCGATCTCGATGGGGCGCCCCTCGGCATCCATGTCCGGGACAGCCTGCTGCGCGTGGTCGGCGCCTTCCTGATCGCCGCCGCGGCCGGGATTCCCGCGGGTCTGGCCATGGGGACGAGCCGGATCGCCCGGGGCCTGCTCGATCCGCTGATCGAGTTCTACCGGCCGCTGCCGCCCCTGGCCTACCTGCCGCTGATGATCATCTGGTTCGGGATCGGCGAGCTGTCGAAGGTGCTGCTGATCGTCCTGGCCTGCTTCGCCCCGGTGGCCCTGGCGACGCGCTCGGGCGTGCTCTCCGCCTCCGGCGACCAGATCAACGCGGCGCGGGCGCTGGGGGCGAGCCGCTGGCAGGTGCTGCGCTACGTGGTGCTGCCGGCGGCGCTGCCGGAGATCCTGATCGGCCTGCGGATCGGCATGGGCGTGGGCTGGACCACCCTGGTCGCCGCCGAGATGGTGGCGGCCCAGGCCGGGCTCGGTCAGCTCGTCCTCAACGCCTCGAATTTCCTGCGCACCGACGTGGTGGTGATGGGGATCCTGGTGATCGGCCTGTTCGCGGCCCTGTTCGAGTTCGGCATGCGCTGGCTGGAACGCGCGCTGGTGCCCTGGAAGGGCAAGGTCTAAGCGGCCGGCCCCATTCGCGGATTGCGTCGCGGGCGGGGACAGGGGGCGACCGTCGCATGCGTACTCTATTCGACCGGCAATGTCTGATACATCCGGCCCCAAGACCGTGCTGACCGGTAACGGGCTGGCGCAGACCTGCGATCGGGTATCGGGGGATATCGTGGTGGACCAGTCCGACGACATCGTCTCCGAGGCGGCCCTGATCGCGGCGCTCGAAGCCTCGGGCGGCGTCGGGTTCTGGATGTGGGATATCCCCAACGACGACGCGCACGCCGATCCGGTCACGGCTTTGCTGTTCAACATCAGCCCGGCCCGGTCGCGCGCGGGCGTCGGCCTCGCCGAGATCATGAAGGCGGTCTATCACGAGGATCAGGCGCACATCACGCAGGTCATCCTGGACTGCGTGCGATCCGGCGGCTCGTACACGGCGGAGTACCGGGTCTGCTCCCCGGAAGGGCGGTTGCGCTGGGTGTTCACCCGCGGCCATTTCTATCTGGACGAGAACGGCCGCCCGACGACGGGCCGGGGGGTCGTGGTCGAGATCTCGGACAGCAAGGCCGCCGGCGTCGCCTTCGCCACGCGGGACGGGAGCACGATCGAGGGGGCCCTGAACAAGACCGCAGACCTGTGCCTGTCCCTGCACAACGCCGTCTCGGAACTCGGCGACACGCGCATCGTCGCCTTGACGGAAACCCTGCTGCTCGAGATCGGCAAACATCTCGCCGATCGGCAGCGCGCGCCGGCGAACCTGTCCCTGCACTGACCGGGCTGGAGGACCAAGCCAAGACGCGGCGAAACGTTCAGGCGGCGTCGCGCTGCTTCAGCCAGAGGCCGAATTCCTGGACGACGGACACGACCGCCTTCAGCCGCAGGCCGTCCTCAGTGAGCGCGTATTCCACCTTGACGGGCGTCGTCGGATACACGGTGCGCCTGATGAGACCGGCGGATTCGAGGGCGCGCAGATCCAGCGTCAGCATCCGCTGCGAGATGCCGGGCAGGTCGCGCCGGAGCTCGTTGAAGCGCTTCGGACCGTCGATCAGGTAGGACACCAGCAGCAGGCGCCAGCGGCCGCCGAGGAGGTGCATCGCGTGCTCGACGGAGCAGCCGGTCACGGTCGCCCTCATCGGCCCAGGCCCGAACCCGGCACAGTATAATTCTTGTGCCCAGCGCTCAAATTACTGCGTTCTTCCGGCATCGTCTCGACTGCGCTACGCAAAGCTCTGGAAACCCCCGTTTCCAGCACCGACGTTACGGCACGTCTTCAGAGCTTGTCCATGAAACTGTATTGCATCCCCGCGAGCTGCTCGCTCGCGCCGCACATCGTCGCCCACGAACTCGGCCTCGACCTGACTCTCTGCCGGGTCGATCACGCGACGCACAGGACGGAGGGAGGCGAGGATTACTTTGCCGTCAACCCGCACGGCTACGTCCCGGCCCTCGATCTTGGCGACGGCACCGTCCTGCGGGAGGGCCCCGCCATCCTGCAATACCTCGCCGACCTGAAGCCAGAGGCGGGTCTCGCCCCGGCGAACGGGAGCTTCGCGCGCTACCGCCTTCAGGAGATGCTCGGGTTCCTCAATTCCGAGTTCCACAAGGGCTTCGTCCCCCTGCTCTATGCCCGGCTGGCGGGCCACTGGGTCGAGACCGCCAAGCCGAAGCTCGAAGCGCGCTATGCCTGGATCGACGCGCAGCTCGCCGCGCAGGATTTCCTCCTGGGCGACAGCTTCACGGTCGCCGACGCCTACCTGTTCGCGCTCACCGGCTGGGGGCAGGCCGCGTGGCTGACCTCGTATTACCGGGCCGACATCCACTTCGACCCCCTGCACAATCTTCAGGCCTGGTACGGCCGCGTGCGCGGGCGCCCGGCGGTGCGGAAGGCGTTGCAGGCGGAGGGGCTGCCATAGGGCAGCCTTGGCCCTTTTTTCCCCTGGCCAGGGCTTCAGAACGGATAGTAGCGCAGCGAGGCCAGCCCGGTGACGAGGTGGGTGGAGGGCTGGATGCCGGCGGCGCCCCGGAAAGCGTCGCGCTCGGTGTAGGAGGCCTGCGCGCCCGCCACGAGGCGCCCGTACGGGCCCTTGTACAGGTCGTGCCAGAAGCCGCCGGTGATCTGCCGGATGTCGCGGCTCTCCGCCTGGCAGGTCCCGCTCGCCGCGCCCTCGACGGCGCAGCCTGTGACCACCAGGGTCGGCGCGCCGTAGCCCGTGGCGTTGCGGGCGCCGGCCCGCGACGCGTGCTCCCAGCCGGCATAGAGATAGACGTCGGTGCCCGGCTGGATATGGGCGACCGCGCCGGTCAGCAGCTGGAAGGCCGGGATCGGGGCGATCGAGCCGTCGGCCTTGAGGGCGAAGTCGGGCAGCTGCGCCGAGCCGTAGCGGCCGATGCCCTGGCCGACGAGGCCGCTGACCTGGATGTCGAGCCCTTTGTCGATCACCGGCAGGGTCGCGGCGCCGCCGATCCCGTAGCCCAGGGCGCTGTCCGAGCGGCCGGGGAGGCGGGTCGCGGCGGTGATATTGGTCGCGCTCAGGCGGTCGTCGAAGACGCGGACCAGCCCCTTGACCTCGTAATGGCCAAAACCCGGCTCGACGGCGAGCTTGCCGACGATGTCGGGGGCGCTGTTGTTCGAGTAGGTGGTGGCGGTGTTGAGCAGGCCGGCGCCGTCGCCGGTGTTGTTGACGTTGACGAGGCCGGGGGCGGCGAACGGGCTCGGCGGCAGCACGCTCTGGGGCGATTCCGCCGACAGGCCCGCCCAGAGGCCCGGCGCCAGATCCTTGACCACCCGCACCTGCGGGTTGCGGGTCCAGTTGAAGCCCGGCACGTATTGCGCGTCGATGGTGAGCGGGACCTGCTCCTTGAGCGGCGTGATCCCGGAGAGGTCCGTGGTGATCAGGCTCCAGGCTTGGCCCGCCAGCACGTGCCAGCCGGAATCCAGGGCGTCGACGGTGGCGAAGATCTGCCGGACCCGCGGCACGTAGCTGTTGCTCTCGCGGGAATTCGAGGTGGTGCCGGCCGCCAAAAAGTCGATCTCGTAATAGCCCGAGATCTGGAGCGTCGGCTCGACCTTGGCGGTAAACAGGCCGCTCAGGCGGCTTTGCCGGGCGGAGAAGCGGAACTCGCTCTCGCGCGCCTGCGGGCTGTTGCGGAACGGGATGCCGTTGAAGTCGGTGGCGAGATCCGAGGCGAGGTTGGGGTTGCGGAAGACGCCCGCCAGCTCGACGAAGCCCCCCGGGGTGAAGCAGATCGCCGGGCCGAGGGCGTAGCTGCCGGCGTTGCAGACGAGGTCGTTGGCGAGGATCACCGGTGTATGCTCGGAGGCGCCCGGCCGCGCGCCGCCGGGCCCGCCCGCCTGCGCCACCTGCTGCTGGCGCTCGGTCCGCGCGGCGAGGCGCGCCTGCTCGTGCGACAAAGCCCGGCGGGCGCGCGTCTCGCCGGCGAGCGCGCTACGCTGCGACCCCGCCTGCCGGCGCAGGGCGGCGAGCTCCTGCTGCATGGCCTGCATCTGCCGCTGCATCGCGTCCATCCGGGCCGCCATCTCGGCGACGTTCTGGGCGCGGGCGGGAACGGCCGCGAGGCCGGCCGCGAGGACCAGGGCGCCCGGCCAGGCGCTCGGGAGGGTCGGTCGGAACATCGTGCGTCACCCCGTGCGGTCACGGATCGGAGGCTGTGTCCACGATTTGTCGGACATGACGGATGACGCCGGCATGACGGCATCACCCGTGGTCGTCACGTCCCTTGGGAAACCCGCGTTCTGGATGTGTCGGGACGGGGCCGCTGTGGCCGCAGCGCCACGGGCGCGGCCCCCGAATCCGACGCGTTGGGCGGGGGGCTGCGACCTTCCGGCAGGAACTTGGCCGTGCGGCCGAGGGGTTACCCGAGGGATCGGATCGCTACGATCTACACCCATCGCGAGACAGCAGCATGACCTTGGATACACGTTCCATCTACGTCACCGCCTTGAAGAACACCCACGCCGTCGAGATGCAGGCCCTGCAGATCATGGAGCGACAGGTCTAGCGCCTGGAGCATTACCCGGAGATGGAGAAGGCCCTGCGCCGGCACATCGAGGAGACCCACGGCCAACGCCAGCGCCTGGAGGAAGCCCTTCAGAGCCTGGGCGACGCGCCGTCGGCGCTCAAGGAGGGGTTTCTGGGCTTCGTCGGGAACATGATGGCGCTCGGCCACGCGCCGGCCCAGGACGAGATCCTGAAGAACACCTACGCCAACCACGCCTTCGAGAATTTCGAGATCGCGGCCTACGAGTCGCTGCTCACGATCGCCGACGCGGCCGGCCAGCAGGGCCACCGGACCGGCTTCCAGCAATCGCTCAAGGAGGAGCAGGGCATGGCCGAGGCGGTGCGGTCGCTGATCAAGCCGACCACAGAGCGCTACCTCGCGCTGACGACGGCGGGCGAGAAGGCCGATCGCTGACGCAACGGGTCCCGGTCGGCACAGAGCGGATACACCGCCGCGCCGGGGCCCACGATGCCCCGATGGTAACGGAACGGACGCTCCGCCACCTTGAACTGTTATAGTCAAGCTCTGCCGAGATAGGCCGGGCGGGACTCGGAGCACGAATACGCGATCCGCATCGGATCCCGTGCGAAAAACAGTCCTCCCCCCGCGAACCGAACGGCAGCCTGACCGTTATGTCCTCGAACACTTTCCAGAGGGCAGGACATGGCCAAGCACGAGATCCTCGGCTACTTTGAACACCGCCGCGACGGGGCCTGGGTGTGCGTTCGGCCGTTCACCCTGACCACGCGCGATGCCAGCGTCGACATCCGCCAGGGCATGCGCTTCGATTACGGCAAGCGCGTCGGCG
This sequence comes from Methylobacterium sp. J-072, assembly GCF_022829425.1. Taxonomy (NCBI): domain Bacteria; kingdom Pseudomonadati; phylum Pseudomonadota; class Alphaproteobacteria; order Hyphomicrobiales; family Methylobacteriaceae; genus Methylobacterium; species Methylobacterium sp. J-072. The sequence continues at coordinate 64,465 of NZ_JAKSYK010000215.1, forward strand.
GCCTCGACCTCGCTGAGTATCTGGAGCAGCTCGGCTCGCAGTTCGGTTCGTAGGCCGAGATCGACGCCAGCCCGTCCGGCATCGTGCCAGCGGGCTTCTGCTCAACACGCTGCATCCACGAAGGGCGCCGGGAAAAACACCCGGCGCCCTTCGCTGTTTCAGGCCCCGCCCCACTGCATGGTCAGGCCGCCATCGACCACCAGCGTGTGGCCGGTGACGTAATCGGATGCCCCTGAAGCGAGATAGAGAATCGCCCGGGCGATCTCTTCGGGCTGGCCGGCGCGGTGCCACGGGATCCGCTCCAGGGACTGGTCGAGCACCTCGGTCTTCTCGAAGCGGTCGGCGGTCATCGGCGTCTCGATCAGGCCCGGGGCGACGTTGTTGACGTTGATCCGATCCTCGGCGAGTTCCCGCGACAGGCTGCGGCACAGGGAGCCGAGCCCGGCCTTCGACATGCCGTAGGGGGCGCTCTCGGGGGTCGGCAGGTGCTGGGCCACCGAGGAGACGAACACGATCTTGCCGCCGCCGCCTTCAGCCCGGCGCATCCCGATGAACGGGCGCGCGCAGAACAGCGGTCCCATCAGGTTCACCCGCAGGATCCGCTCCAGCAGGGCGTCGTCCATCTCGGCCACCGGCACGCCGCTCATCGCCTGGCCGGCATTGGCCACCAGGATGTCGAGGCCGCCCAGTTCGCTGCCGATGCGGTCGTAGGCGGCGTTCACCGCGGCCGGATCACCGACATCGAGCTGCAGCACCAGGGCGCGGCGGCCGGCCGCCTCGACCCGGGCGGCGGTCTCCCGGATGCCCGCCTCGTCGGTATGGTAGGTGATCGCCACGTCGGCGCCCTCGCGGGCGAACAGCTCCGCGGTCGCCTGCCCGATGCCGGAATCGGCGCCGGTGATCAGGGCTCGTTTGTCAGTCAGGATCATCGTGCGTGTCTCGCGCTCGCCGCCCTCGAAGCGGCCGGATGCCGGGGCAATCGGTCCGGGCGGAGAGGGTTCCGGACGCGCGGACCCGCCGCAGTTGATCGTGGGTCGGGGGCGGTCGGGGTCTTTGACGCCCGCCGCGCCGGTGCCCTAGTGAGGGGGTATGTCCCTGGATGCCCCAACCCCCTCGCTCGCGGAGGAGAGCGCGCCCACCACCCGCTGCCGGATCCTGGCGACGGCGGCGGCGTATTTTCGCGAGATCGGCTACCAGAAGACCACCGTGGCGGACATCGCCCGGACGCTGAAGATGAGTCCGGCCAACGTCTACCGGTTCTTCGATTCGAAGAAGGCGATCAACGAGGCGGTTCTGGAGCGGCTGATCGGCGAGATCGAGGCGCTGGTCTCGGAGGTCGCGGCCCGGCCGGGCCTGACGGCCACCGAGCGCCTGGTGGCGGCGATCGACCTGCTGCACCGCGACTGCACCCGGCGCTGCGAGGAATTTCCCCGGCTGCACGAGATGGTCGAGGCGGCCATGGGCGAGAGCTGGGAGGTCTGCCGCCACCACATCGCCCGGGTCACCGCCGGGTTCGAGCGGATCATCCGCGAGGGCGTGGCCAGGGGCGAGTTCGAGGCCGCCGACCCGGCGGAAGCAGCCGCCTGCATCCATGCCGGCATCGCCCGCTACACGCATCCGCTCCTGGTCGGTCAGACCGCGCTGCAGCCGGTACCTTCGCTGGAGGCCATGACGGCTTTCCTGTTGCGGGGCCTGGCGCCGAGGGGGCGGAATGCCCCCGAGGATGGATCGGCGTAGGACGCGTCACAAGGCGTCAGTCAGGCAAGGACCTGCTTCGAGACCCGAGGCCGAAAACCTTACTCGGAGGCCCGTCCGGCCTCCGGCGCTGGCTCGGAGGTGTTGGGCTGCGGGCCGTCATAGCCCTCGATCACCAGGATCTCGGCATCGACCCCGCCGCGCTGCTTGGCCTTGGCCGCCTGGTAGAGGTCGGAATTCCAGCAGGCGAGGGCGTCGGCGTAGCTCGGGAACTCGATCACCACGTTGCGGGACCGGGGCTGCCCCATCACCGCCTCGTAGGCGCCGCCGCGCACCAGGAAGCGGCCGCCATGCTTGGCGAAGGCGACGCCGTTGGCGGCCACGTAGTCCTTGTAGGCCTCCGCGTCGCGGACATCGACCCGCGCGATCCAGTAGCCCTTTGCCATCCTGCGCCTCATCGGTTGCCAAGCGGACGTAGATCCCGGCCGCCTGAAGACAATGCCGGGGGCTCAGGCCAGCTCGGCGACGATCGCCTGGGCCACGGCCCGCGGATCGGCGGCGCCGGTGATCGGGCGCCCGACCACGACATGGTCGATGCCGGCCTTGCGGGCGTCCCCGGGGGTCATCACCCGCTTCTGGTCGCCGGCCTCGGCGCCCGCCGGGCGGATGCCCGGGGTGACGATCAGCCGGTCGGGCCCGACGATGCGCCGGACCGAGGCCGCCTCGGTCGCCGAGCAGACCAGGCCATCGACGCCGATCTCCGCGGCCTGGGCGGCGCGCTTGGCGACCAGTTCGGCCACCGAGAGGCCGTAACCGGCCTCCGCGGCATCGGCATCGTCGTAGGAGGTCAGCACCGTCACGGCCAGGATCTTCAGGCCCGCGCCCCGTCCGCGCACGGCCGCCCGCATGGTCTGCGGATAGGCGTGCACGGTCAGGAAGGTGGCGCCCAGCCCCGAGGCCGAGCGCACCCCCTCCTCGACGGTGTTGCCGATGTCGTGGAGCTTCAGGTCGAGGAAGATCTTGAGGCCGCGCGCCGCCAGCCGCTCGGCCAGCGCCAGCCCGCCCGCGTAGCCCAGCCGGTAGCCGATCTTGTAGAAGGTCGCGGTATCGCCGATCCGGTCGATCAGCGCCTCGGCCTCGGGCACACTCGGGAGATCGAGGGCCACGATCAGGCGGTCGCGGGGGTCGGCACGCACGGTCATCGAGTCGTCCTTCAGGCTGGCGGCACCGACCATGCCGCGGCGATCCCTGTCAATCAGGACCCGGAGCCTATCAGCCGCGCTTGACGGCCTTGGTGCGCCGCTTGCCGCGCGCGATGCCCTCGGCCAGGGCCGCGTTCATGCGCGCCTGCCAGCCAGGGCCGCCGGCCTTGTAGGCGGCGAGCACGTCGGGATCGACGCTCAGAGTGAGCTGCACCCGCCCGGTCTCACCCTGCGGGCGGCGGCCGCGCTGGTCGAGTGCAGCGGCGAGATTTGGCGGTAGGCCTTCGGACCCCAGGTGCATCTGGGCTAGCTGTTCGGCGGTCAGCTCGGGATTGTCGGACACCTCGTCCCAATCCGCCTGGGAGTAGGCGGCGTTCGGAACGTAGCCGGGGGCGTGGTCAGAGGGCTTCATAGATCGATCTCTCCGTCCGGTTGGCGCGGCGGACGCTCACGACATCGAAGGCTTCGGTTCCCAACGGCGAGACGATCACCACAACCACGGCCTCGCCGAACCAGGTCCCAATGAGCAGGAAGCGCGCGCGGCCGGTGCGGCTCGGCTTGGTCGGGGCAGTCGCGTAACGGTCGAAGCTGAAGGCCTCCTCGAACTGGGCCGGATCGAATCCATGCTTGGCGATGTTCGCCGACCGTTTCGGTTCCTGCGCGATGAACTTCACGAACCGCAGCATAGACCCAAACCCCGGGACTGGAAGCGGCGGCGCGGCGAAATCCGCAGCTGGATCTATGCACCCAACACCCGCGCCACCTCCCCCTTCAGCACCGGCAGCAGTTCCGCCTCGAACCAGGGCTCGCGCTTGAGCCAGCCGTTGTTGCGCCAGGACGGGTGGGGCAGGGGCAGGATTCGGGGGCGGCGGGGCTCGGCGAGGATCGCGCGCCAGCGCCGCACGGTACCGGTCAGGCCGCCCTCCATCCGGCCCAGGTGCCAGCCCTGCGCGTATTGGCCGATTACCAGGATGAGATCGAGGTTCGGCAGGCCGGCAAACAGCTCCGCGCGCCAGCGCTCGGCGCATTCCCGGCGCGGCGGCCGGTCGCCACCCTTGGCGTCCAGGCCGGGGAAGCAGGAGCCCATGGGCACGATCGCAACCTGCGCGGGATCGTAGAACTGCGCCTCGTCGAGGCCGAGCCAGCTCCGCAGCCGCACGCCCGACGGATCGGTGAACGGCATGCCGGTGCGGTGGGCTCGCGTCCCGGGGGCCTGGCTCGCCACGCAGAGCCGCGCGCCGGTGCTGCCCTGCACGATCGGCCGCGGCTCCTGGGGCAGGGGCGGCCCGTAGAGCGGGCTGTCCCGGCAGAGGCGGCAGGCGCGCAGGCGCGCAGCGGTGTCTTCGAACGAGGCGGGAGCGGCTGAGGGCATCGGCCCCAAGATGGCGAGCCGCCACGCGCAAACCAAAAAAAACGGCGCCCAAAAAAAACGGCGCGGTGTCGCGCCGCGCCGTCGTCAGTCGGGTCTCTTACCTTGGGGGGAAGGCCCCTCCGTCTTACGCCGGGGCCGACAGGCGCGCCGTGCGATTCGTCACGCGCCCTTCACGCCGGAGAGGTCGAGGGGCAGGGCGCGCAGGCGCTGGCCGGTGGCAGAGAACACCGCGTTGGCGACGGCGGGCGCCAGCACGGGGACGCCGGGCTCGCCGATGCCGGTGGGCGCCGCCTGGCTCGGCACGATATGCACCTCGACCTTCGGCATCTCGCTCATCCGGGTCGGCTCGTAGGCGTCGAAATTGTGCTCCTGCACCTGACCGTCCTTCAGGGTGATGCGGTTGCGCAGCACCGCCGACAGGGCGAAGCCGACCGCGCCCTCGACCTGGGCGCGGATCACGTCCGGGTTAACCGGGACGCCGACATCCACCGCCGCCACGATCCGGTTCACCCGGATCCCGGAATCCTGCGCGGTGACGTCGGCCACCATGGCGACGTAGGAGCCGAAGGATTCATGGACCGCCACCCCGAGGCCGCGGCCCTTCTCCTGCGGCTTGTTCTGCGCCTTGGCCGACCAGCCGGCCTTGTCGGCGGCGAGCTTCAGGACGCCGGAGAGGCGCGGCGCCTGCGCCAGCAGCGACAGCCGGTAGGCCACGGGATCGACGTCGGCGGCATGAGCCAGCTCGTCGATCATCACCTCCATCACGTGGGCCGTGTGGGTGTGGCCGACCGAGCGCCACCACAGGACCGGCACGCCCTCGCGGCCGTTATGGACGCCGAAGCGGTAGGCCGGGAGCGCGTAGGGCGTGTCGGAGGCGCCCTCCACGGTGGTCGAATCGATGCCGTTCTTGACGATCATCGCCTCGAAGGGTGAGCCGATCATGATCGACTTGCCGACCATGACGTGATCCCAGCCGACCACCGCGCCCTTGGCGTCGATGCCGGCCCGGACCTTGTGCAGCACGGTCGGGCGGTAATAACCGCCGGCCATGTCGTCCTCGCGGGTCCAGACGAGGTGAATGGGCGCCTTCTCGCCGGCGGCCTTCAGCACCGTGGCGGCTTCCGCGAGGTAGTCGGCCGTGGGCGTCGCGCGGCGGCCGAAGGAGCCGCCGGCCCAGTTGCTGTGGAGCCGCACCCGGTCGGGCGTCACCCCGAGGATCGCCGCCATGGTCGCCTGCTCCACGGTCTGGAACTGGAAGCCGGCATAGACGTCGTAGCCGCCGTCGGCCGCCCGCTCGATCGTGGCGTTCAGGGGCTCCATCGCCGCGTGGGCGAGGTACGGGAAGGTGAACTCGGCCTCGATCACCTTGGCGGCGCCCTTCAGCGCGGCCTGCGGGTCGCCGCGCTCCGAGGCGGTGAGGCCGGGTCCCTTGGCGCGCTCCCGGTACTCGGCCAGGATCGCGTCGGACGAGCGGGTCTCGGCGGTGCTGTCGTCCCAGGTGACGGTGAGCGCCTCGCGGCCCTTCATGGCCGACCACGTGTCCCGGGCGATCACCGCCACGCCGGTGGGAACCTGGACCACGTCGAGCACGCCGGCGACCTTGCGGGCGGCGGCGGCGTCAAAACCCTTCACGGTGGCGCCGAAGCGCGGCGCGCGCGCGACCACAGCGGTGACCTGGTTCGGGCGGCGAATGTCGAGGGAATAGATCGCCGAACCGTTGGTCTTGGCCACGGAATCGAGGCGCGGCACCTTCGTGCCGATCAGCGTCCACTCGCTCGGGTCCTTGAGCCGCGGCTCGGACGGCACCGGCAGGGACGCGGCCGAGGCGGCGAGCTCGCCGAACCGGGCCTGCCGGCCCGAGGCGGCGTGGCGCACCACGCCGTCCGCGACGGTGATCTCCGAGACCGGGACCTTCCAGCGGAAGGCCGCCTCGGCCATCAGCATCTCCCGGGCGGCGGCGCCGGCCTTGCGCAGCTGGAACCAGGAATTGGCCACCGCGGTGGAGCCGCCGGTGCCCTGGATCGGGCCCATCAGGCTGTTGTTGTAGAGCGTCGCGTCGGCCGGCGCGAACTCGGTGCGCACCGTCTTCCAGTCGGCGCCGAGCTCGTCGGCCAGGATCGTGGCGAGACCGGTGGTGTTCCCCTGGCCCATGTCGAGATGCTTGATCACCACCGTGACGGTGTCGTCCGGGGCGATCCGCACGAAGGCGTTGGGCTGGGCCTTGACGCTCGCGAGGTCCGGGCCGGCGGCGGCCCGGGCGGGCTTCGCGTCCAGCCGGAAGGCGACCACGATGGCGCCGGTGCCGGCCAGGAAGCCGCGGCGGCTGGGCCGGGCTTCGGGCGGGACTCGGTTCGGTCGACGGGCGTTCAGCATGGCGGCGATGCTCCGGTCAGGACCGTGGAGAGGGGCGGGAATCTTCAGGCGAGGTCGCGCGCGGCCTCGTGGATCGCGGCGCGGATGCGCTGGTAGGTGCCGCAGCGGCAGATGTTGCCGTCCATGGCGCCGTCGATGTCGGCGTCGCTGGGCTTGGCGTTGCCGGACAGGAGCCCGATCGCCGACATGATCTGCCCGGACTGGCAGTAGCCACACTGCACGACGTCGAGCTTGCGCCACGCGGCCTGGACGGCATCGGCGACGCGGCCGGAGACACCCTCGATGGTCGTCACCTGGGCGGTGCCGACATCGCCGATCTTAGTCTGGCAGGACCGCACCGGCTGCCCGTCGAGATGGACCGTGCAGGCGCCGCACTGGGCGATGCCGCAACCGTATTTCGTACCGGTGGCGTCGAGGCGGTCGCGCAGGACCCAGAGCAGCGGCATGTCCGGGTCGGCGTCGATGTCGTGGGTGACGCCGTTGACGGTGAGCTTCGGCATGGTCGGCGGCCCTCGGTCGACACGCGGAATCCGGCGCGCACCGGATCGCGGCACTCGGCCCGCCACGTGCGTCTTCTACCGTAGCGGGCACCTCGACGCCAACGATGTGTGGCAGCGCACGGACGCGAGGCGTGCCGGCCGCCGCGAAACCAGCGCCGATGCGTAAGATCCAACCGATGCCGGCAGCCGCTTCTTAAGACATCCGCCCCATCCTGGCGCCATCACCAACTTTCCCAGCTGGCCCGCGCCGCGTTCGAGCCGAGTTTCAAGAGACCCATGTCCGATCTCACCGTCGAGATGGTGCAGCGCGGTCGCGGCCCCTCGACGGAGGAAGCGGCGCGACGCCTCGGTGTCGCCCGCGAGATCCGCTCGGCCCGCGAGAAGCTGACCTCGCAGACCGGCCTCGAGCGGGCCTTCGATCACGAGTTGCTGCGCCATTACGCCCGGTACCGGGCGGGGGCCGGCATTCCGCTGGTGCTGTTCGCGGTCACCCTCGCCACGGCGGCGACCTTCTGGATCGCCCCGGTCGTGGCCGCGCTCTGGGCACTGGGCGCGATCCTGATGATCACCCTCAACACCACGTTGAGCCGGCGCTTCCTGCGCGCCGACGCGGCGACGATCCCGCTCGCCCGCTGGCGCCGCCGCTTCCTGATCGGCGAGGTCCTGCAGAGCCTGTCGTGGTCGGCGATGATCGGGCTCGGCACCACCGGCGGCTGGACCTTCGTGTTGTTCGGCCTCGTCATCACGGCCGCGGTCTCGACGATGCTGGCGGCGACGGTGCCGGTGGCGGCGGTCGCCGCTTTGGTGCCGCTGGTCCTCGCCACCGCGTCACTCGCCGCCTGCTCGAAGGGCATGGAGGCGCTGCTGCTGGTGCTGATGGCCGCCGGCGCGCAGCTGTTCTTCCTGGGCCTCGCCCGCCGCCTCTACGCCTCGACGGTGGGCGCCCTGCGCTCGCGGGCCGAGAAGGACGCGGTGTTCGGCGAGCTGGAGCAGGCCAAGGCCAATTCCGACGAGGCGCGGCGCCGGGCCGAGGAGGCGAACCTCGCCAAATCGCGCTTCCTCGCCACCATGAGCCACGAGCTGCGCACGCCGCTCAACGCCATCCTGGGCTTCTCGGAGGTGATGAAGAACGAGGTGTTCGGCATCCACACGGCGCCGTCCTACCGGGAATACTCGAACGACATCCACGACAGCGGGATGCACCTGCTGAACCTGATCAA
>NZ_JAKSYK010000216.1:0-324 GCF_022829425.1 Methylobacterium sp. J-072
TTTGGCACGCAGCGGGAATTCGTTCTCCCATTGTGGGCTATGAAGTTCCCACATCTCCCAGTGCAAGACGCAACGCGCCCCCCTCCCTCTTGCAGCTACGGCCTACACAAGTTTGAGACGCAGGCGCTGTTTCAGGCCGCGACGCGCCCCCTCCCCCGTGCGGGCGAGGGTTGGGCTGAGGGGCCAGGCTTTTCCGGAGACGCGGCATCCCTCACCCTGTCCCTCCCCCGCACGGGAGAGGGGACCCGCCCGACCTGCGCCCGCGCCAGAACCTCGGCTCCGGTCGAAATCTGTTTAGGCGGTCGGCCTTGTGGTTAGGAGTTT
>NZ_JAKSYK010000217.1:0-1342 GCF_022829425.1 Methylobacterium sp. J-072
GGCGCTGTGTCTGCGTCTGTTGTTCCTTGGTCGCCTCGCCTGTCTTCTGCTCGGCCGCCTGCTGCTCCTGACGCAGTGCTGCAAGGCGGCTCTGAACCTGCTCGATGTCCTGATTGGCTTGACGGCCCTGCTGTTCGGTCGTCGCGATCTTGGCTTGCAAAGCCGATAGGGTGCCGGTGGCCAGACGCTGCTGCGCCAACTCGTTTTGTAGGTTGGCCTGCTCCGTTTGGAGCGAGCTCATCTGCTGCTCGAAGGCTCTCCGGTGTTTGGCGTGAACGACGGTGACAACGAGCAACCAGACCAGCAGTACGGCCGCCACGACGGCGAAGCTGAGGGTTATGGGTCGACGTAGTTCGGACCGGACATCGATCGCCATGGTTCACCCGCATGTTGCCGAGGACGCGGGGCTTAACGCAGGGGCAGCTCGGATAGGTCCGGTGCCTGGCGTGCACGACGACCAAGTGGACGCACTCGGCCTCATCGGCCAGCTGCTCGACAAGATCTGGACGCCATCGGCGGTGAAGCCCCGAAGCGACGGCATTTCGGATGACCGCTACGGGAAGAGGCGGCGCGTCGTGATCCGGCCGGAGCGTGGGTCGGCCTGGACGCAGTCGGCAAAAATTAAACAGCTGCCGCGCTGCTTGACGTCGATGGAATAGTCAATCTGAGCGCGACCTATAGCAGCTCAGCTTCGACGCATGCCTGGCCAATATCAGCCCGGTGACGCTTATCAGTCGGGATTTTCGCCAGCATCTTGGCAATATGAGAACGCAATCTATGCTTGTTTATATCAATTTTGACATCAGCTAGTTTTGAAAGCTGGTCAAGCATCGCAAGCATAGGAATCCCCATAGTCTTGTGTCATCAATTCAGTACATCGCTAGAATGCTGTGGCAATGCGGGGACAGTGAATCACGAAGGTACTAAATCAAACATTTTTTAAATTTGTTGACAAGCCGGAATACGTACCCAGAACGGCCAATTAGATAGGTTTATTTCAGCTGCCGGCGCCCTTAGCATGAAGTCGAATTACGTAGGCGGTCACGCCTCTCCCTCGCTACGGCCATGCATCAGGGAGCTTGGCGGTGTCCCCACGCTTTTTCTTCGACGTGTCGAACAGTGACGAGACCATCCTGGACGAGGCAGGTATCGAGGCTGCGACCGTCGATGAAGTGCTCGCTGAGGCGCGCGATGTCATCACCGAAATGGCGGATGAGGCGATCGGCATCGATTTGGACCAGCGATGGACGATGGTCGTGCGCGATGCTGCAGGCTCGATCGTAGGTCGCCTACCGATCAAACGGTGAGATCGCTAAACCAGTTCTCCCGCAGGCTGATCCGG
>NZ_JAKSYK010000218.1:0-10264 GCF_022829425.1 Methylobacterium sp. J-072
CCGGATCAGCCTGCGGGAGAACTGGTTTAGCGATCTCACCGTTTGATCGGTAGGCGACCTACGATCGAGCCTGCAGCATCGCGCACGACCATCGTCCATCGCTGGTCCAAATCGATGCCGATCGCCTCATCCGCCATTTCGATGATGACATCACGCGCCTCAGCGAGCACTTCATCGACGGTAGCAGCCTCGATACCTGCCTCGTCCGGGATGGTCTCGTCACCGTTCGACACGTCGAAGAAAAAGCGTTGGGACACCGCCAAGCTCCCTGAAGCACGATCGTGACGCGGAGCGGCTGGCCGGTCGGCCTACGTAGTTCCACGTCATGCTAAGGGTGCAATTGAACCAAATAAAAGTATCCAATCGGCTGTTCTGGGTACTTATTCCGGCTTGTCAGCGCTAAAAAAAATGCGCTATTCAGTATCTGAGTGCTTCAGCGTCCCCGCATCAAGTCGATTGACCGTGATGTATTTAGTTGATTACAAGCAACTTTGGGGGATATCATGATCAAGGCATTTGATAATTTATTAGATACGGATAATATTACTACAGATATCAATAAACATAGGTTGCGCTCTCACATCGCTAAGATGCTGGCGAAGATCCCGGTTGGTAAGCGGTCCCGGGCAGAGGTTGGTCAAGAGTGCGTCGAAGCTGAGCTTTTATAGGTCGCGCTCAGACTGATTATTACCATCGGCGTCGCGCAGCGCGGCCGCCGTTAAATTTCTGCTTACTGCGCCCAAGCCGAACCGCGCTGGGACTGGATCGCGACGCGCCGGCGCTTGCCGTAGCGGTCGTCCGGGATGCCTCCGGCCTTTCGCTCCTACACGTCATCACCGCTGACTTCAGGGGCCGAGCGCATCCGGATCGCGAGCACGGCTTTGTCTCCAATGCGCCGCGCGGCGTCCGAACTCGAGTAGCGGTGTTCGGACATCTGAATGAGGGGTCCGTCCTTGCCGTCGTAAATCGACCACTGCCATGCATCGCCGCTGTCTGCGACGCGCTCGATCTCAAGGTGCGGGCCAGGCGTGGGGGTGGTCGACATCACTGCGCCGCCTTCTGTCGCTGCTGCGTCTGCCAGTCCGCGATGAACGCCTCGATTTGGGTGGCCATTTCCTTGTCGGCCGGGTGAGGGGATGCCTCCAGGCTCGACACCATGGCGCCGAAGGACGGCCACTCGGACGCCATGTCGTTCAGGCCCGCCACGATCTGCCGGTCGAGCTCGGCGTCGGATAGACCCGAGGGCGCACCGAACCGCGGATTGGCCTCTATCTTGGCGAGGCGGGCTTCCAGAACCTTAGAGTACATTTCCCATAGCCTCCTCGATGCGGGCGAGCCGGCGGTCCAGGTCCACCGCCTTGATCGCCTCGACGTGCACGCCGACAGCCGCGCTGACGTCTCGGGCCTCGCTCGGGGTCAGTTCGCCGTCAGCTACCGCCTGCATGAGCTTCGCGGTGGCGACCGGCACGTCCGCGATCTTCTCGATCACCGGCATGTCGAACTGCACCACCCGGTCCTTGCGGGGCGGGCACAGCCGATCGAGGCACAGCCGCAGCGCGGGGCCGTCGCCGTCCAGCGCCATCTCGACCGCCTTGCGGGTCAGCGCCTCGGCCTCGCCGTCCAGGATCGCCTCGACGGCCTGGGTCGTGCGGTTGCGAGCACCTTTCGGCCGGCCGCCGGGGTTACCGCTCTGGCCAGGCTTGAAAGCCTTGCCTTCACCTCGCATGGGTCGTGTCCGTCATCCGAGCTGGCTGTAAATACAGCCGGGGAACAGCCAGGTTGGCTGCGCCGTGAAAGAATATAGCACTGGCTATCAGATTTCACGACCGAGCCATGTCAATCTGCATCAGACCACAGGTGCCCTGGCGGCTCCCCTCCGGACCTTCGCTGCCACATGCTGCGTTGCTTACGAACACGGAGAGCAGCTGATGCCCGACGAGCCGAAGATCTCGAACACGCAGACCGTTGCTGACATGGAGTACGACGCCGAGCGCTGGGCGCGCGTTGGCGCCGAACACGGCACCGATCCCAAGAAGGTCGCACCGGCGGCCGAGACGAAGCCAGAGGTTGGGCTTTCGCAGAAAGGGACCAACGAAGACGCGATCGTGAAGCGCGAGACCGATATCTGAGAGGAACGAGCATGGCTGACGATCAGATTGACACGCAGGCCTAGCGGATGCCCCAGGGCAAGCCGCTAAGCGAGGGGCTCGCCAATGCCCCCTGGACACCGCCACCGGCACGGTCAAGCCTCAGGATGGCCCGATGGATCGGGCCGGCACCGAGGCGGAGGAGGCAGCCAGGGGTGGCACGAGCCTTGGAGCCGAGCGCAACAAGTCCGAATGAAAGTCGAATGGCCTGCCCCGTGCCTGAGTCCTCCGAGAACCTACGTCTGTGCGAGGCTTCAGAATGGCTGGCGATATCGTCCCACAAACCCGGGGCTGGCAGGCGGCCATAGAAACGGCAGAGCCGCCGATCCTGCGGGTGAGCGGCGAAATCGAACTCGGCAATACGAACGAGCGGCCAAGCCTCAGTTTGTCTGAGCCGGCAAGCCCGGATCCATCAGTGTTGGTCTTAAACCTCGATGTCGTCATCGACGGACCGAGCGAGTTGGCGATGCATTGGGCGGCGGTGGCGTTCCGCCACCCGATCTCGGAAGCGGCCCCCAAGACCCTGCGGCTGCTATGGATGGGCGTAGAGATCGCGAGCCTGACCGTCGCCGAGTGATCAAGAACGGTTACGAACGAGATCCTATCAGCCCAGCCGATGTCATACCGCGCGAACAATCGTGGCGCGCGCGGTGGCCCAATCGAGGTCGACCTTGGCGACTGGCTGCATCAACTCGCCGAAGGCGGCAAAACCGCCAGCGGCGTCCGTATCAAGCTGTCGCGGTGCCGACGATGAGCGGGGACACACCGCGTGCCTCGATCCACCCCCGACGCATCGGCCGAAGTACGAGAAACGCAAGTGCTGCCGTGAACACATCCAGAGCGATAGCGATGCCAAACACCGGCACCCAGTTGCCGGCGGCGTCATGGACCAGAGCCGCTATAGGCCCACCGAGCAGCGAACCGACGCCCTGGGCCATGTAGAGGAAGCCGTAGTTCGTCGTAGCGTGCTTGGTACCGAAGGTGTCGGTCAAGAGCGAAGGGAACAGGGAGAAGATCTCGCCCCATGCGAAGAACACCACGCCTGAAAGCAGGGCGAAAGCATAGGGGTTCTGGCGATTGTAGAGCAGCAGGCAAATGGCACAGGCTTCCAGGGCAAAGGCAATTGCCATCGTCTGCTCGCGACCGATCTGATCCGAGATCCAGCCAAAGAAGGGACGCGTCAGGCCATTGGTGACGCGATCGAAGGTCAGGGCGAACGGAAGAGCCGCAAAGCCGAACACTAGCGCGTCGGCGACGCCAAATTCCCGAGCGAAGGCCGCAAAGTTGACGGTGACCATCAGGCCGCCGGTCGACATCATCGTCATCATGACGAACATCAGCCAGAACAATGGCGTGCGCAGCATCGCCTTGGGAGCCGTGTTGGCTGCCGTACCAGTCAGGCGGCTGGGTTTGACGGCCGGAACTTCGTCCGGATGAGGCGCGCGTAGACCAAGAGCGGCCAGAAAGCCGACGGCACCGAGGATGATGCCGAAGACGAGCAAGGTTTGCCGGAAGCCAGCGGCTTCCATCATGTTGGAGATCGGAAACGTGGTGATCATCGCGCCCATGCCGTAGCCGGCCGCCACGAGGCCGGCTGCAAAGCCGCGGCGGTCCGGGAACCACCTAACCATGAGTCCGACGATGCCAACGTAGACGATGCCGGTTCCGAGCCCGCAGAGCAGGCCATAGGTAGCGTAGAGACCGATCAGACTCTCAGCATAGGAGGCCATGACCCAACCGAGACCGCTGAGGGCGGCACCCAGGGCAATCATCAGCTTGGCACTGAAGCGTTCGATCAGGTAGCCCTGCACAGGAGAAAAGAAGGTCTGCAGCACGATCACCACGGTGAAAGTGACCTGCACGGCTGCGAGCGAGGCGTTGGTGGCGGCCTGGAATGGCTTGACGAACAGTGTCCAGACGTATTGCGGACTTGAGATCGTCATCATGACGATGAGCCCAAGGGCGAGCTGCAGCCAACGGCGTTGATCAAGCTTGTCCATAACTCACCTCACTGGAGGAAGTGAGCCCGCAAGATCTGTGCGCTTTCAGGCAGGCATGCTGCTTGACGGCAGTGAGCGCAACCGTGTCGCGGTTGTGACGCGCCAGGCCTGTGCCACACTGAGGACGCGTTGGAGAACCCTCATGCGCCTCGCGGTGGTCGCCGCCATCCTGTGCACTCTCGTACCGCCGGTGCGACAGACGACGGCGCAGGCAGCGGGCACGGAGGTCGACCTCGCTCTTGTCCTTGCGGTGGACGTGTCGCTCTCAATGGATCCCGAGGAGCAGCAGGTTCAGCGCGACGGCTACGTCGCTGCCTTCCGATCTGAAGTCGTTCAGACAGCGATCCGCCAAGGCCTCATCGGTCGGATCGCTGTGACCTACGTCGAGTGGGCGGGGACGCACAGCCAGTCTGTGGTCGTGCCTTGGACGGTGATCGGTACGACTGCCGAGGCCGAGAACTTCGCCGATCAGCTCGCGCGAATGCCGCCGCGCCGTAACATTTGGACCTCGATCTCCGCGGCACTCGACTTCTCGGTCGGGCTCCTGCGCACGTCTGGGTTCGAGGCGACGCGCCGCGTCATCGACGTCTCTGGCGATGGTCCCAACAACGACGGCCGCAAAGTCACCGAGGCCCGCGATGATGCGGTGGCGGCAGGTGTCGTCGTCAACGGGCTGCCGCTGATGATCAAGGCGCCGACGGGCCCCTACGACATCCCCAATCTCGATCTTTACTACCGGGATTGCGTTATCGGCGGTCCCGGCGCCTTCATGGTGCCTGTGCGAGACCCGGGTGAGTTCGCTACAGCGATCCGCACCAAGATCGTGCGGGAGGTGGCCGACACCATACCGACCGCACCGCAGGTTCTGTCGGTACAGGCGTTCAGCCGAGGTCGCTGCGCGACCGCGAGCCGCCATAGTGGATATGACGACCCCTAAAAACGCACGCCGACCAGAGCGACAGTGAAAAGACGACATGCTCGGCCGGGTTGAGGTCAGGGCGGAACGGCCCGCCCATGCGTCACGGGCGGGGATCAATGACCAAACTCCCAGATCGGGATGCCCGGGAGCCTGTAAGGCTTCCAGTAGCGGGTCAGGTGAGCGACCGACCATTCGTCACCGAAATTGCTTAGCCTGGCGTCCTCTCCCCACGAGGACGTCATGTTTCTTGATCGTCGCGCGCTTCTCCTCGCTGTTGCCGCTAGTACCCTTGCGGGCCGTTCCCATGCTGATCCGGCGCCACAGCGCCTTCAGCTCTGGCCCGGAACCCCGCCCGGCGGTGGTGGCCCGACGGGACCAGTGCACGAGAAGGATGGGATGATCTCCAACATCGCCATACCCATCCTCGAAGTGTTTGCTCCGGCCCGGCCGAACGGCGCTGCGATGCTGATCGCGGCAGGCGGAGGCCTAACCGGCATCAGCCAAGCCGAAGAGGCGTATCCCGCCGCGCGATGGCTGACAGATCAGGGCGTCACAGCCTTCGTCCTGACGTATCGCCTTCCCCAAGAAGGCTGGCACGATCCAACCCCGGCGCCCTTACAGGATGGTCAGCGTGCCTTACGGATGATCCGTGCGACGGCGGACCGGTACGGCATCGACCCGGGGCGCATCGGCGTGCTCGGCTTCTCGGCGGGCGGCTATGTCCTTGGTTTGGTCGCCGTCCGCAGCGATTGCCATTCCTACACGCCGGTCGACGCGGTCGACAAACAATCGGCTCGCCCGGATTATGCCGTGCTCCTCTACCCGGTCGTGAGCCTGGATGCGCCGTCTGAACGGACCGCGACGGCACGCAAGGAGGTAGGCGAACACGCGAGCCGCGAGGTGCGGGATGCATGGTCGGTGCAGAGCTACGTGCGCGCGGACGATCCGCCAATGTTCATCGTGCAGGCTGCCGACGATGCGACCGTGAACCCGCAGAACGCGAGCCTGCTCGAAGCGGCCTGTCGGGAAAACGGCGTGCCGGTTGAGCTGCATCGGTTCGATACCGGCGGCCACGGCTTCGGTATGGGGCGTCCAGGGACATCGACGACCGCTTGGCCGGGTCTGTGTCGAGCCTGGTTGGCCCGGCAGGGGATCCTACGCTGACCTCGACCATGCCTGAAGGCATCCACGATTTCGTTAATCGTGATCCGGCTGACGTCCCGCGCTCCACCGCCGAACAGGAGCAACGTGATTGCGGCTGTCAAGATTGTGATGGGTGAGGGGGCCGATTGGGCCCGGCGGGGTCTGACGCATACGCTGGCCGGCGCTGCCAGCAAGCTCACGGTAGACCGCAGCAGGGTACGGTAGCCGATGGCAGCAGTACGGTAGCGGTTACGGAAGGATGAGGGGTACCGTAGCCAAGGCCGGCCGCTGACGGGATGGATGGGGGCGCCGGATCCGGCTCAAGGCTGGGGCAGTGACGTTCTTGGTCGTGCCCGCCAGACCAGGGTCGTTCTGGCCGCGGCGCATCGGAACCACGACACGGCCGACAATGCGGGCGCCAACCTCGCAGCCTTCTACCAGCGCTGCCACATGATCCACGACCGGCCGGAGCACCGGCGCCGGCGGTGGCGCACGCTGTTAGGGGCGCTCGGCGACCTGTTCGGTGGCCCTTACACCTGAGCTACGGCGTGTAGCCGGTGGGGTCTTGCAGGCTCGAGCTGTGCCAGCTCATCGAGTAGCTGTGCTGGCGGTCGCTGGAGAGACGGTCGTGCGCTGCCGAGCCCTCATAGCCCTCGCCCTTGCCGTCGGTGTGCACGTCGCGCCCGTTCACGCGCAGAGCCAGGATGAGCAAGCCTTGGCCCTGCTCCGGGCTGCCAGCGCGCAGTCCGCGATCATCACGTTCTGCGGCAAGCACTACGCGATCGATGGCACGACCGCCCTGCGGATCTCTCAAACCACACGTGATGTGGCCACCAAGGTGCTAGGTAAGGAACAGGCCAATGCGGCTTTCAAAGACGAACTGGCGCGGCGCTACGCCGAGGTGAAAGCGGTTGGCGAGCAGCAGTGGTGCACTGAGCAGCGTGCAGCGTTTGCAGATGATGAGCCCCGGATCTTCAAGAACTGAAGTCGCGAGTGGGCCCCTCAGTCCGTTAGCACGGCAATGAGCGAAAACGAACCGGCGAGCATAAACGTGCCCGCGATGAGCAAGGCGATCAGGAGCATCTCGGAAGCCTCAAATGCCGAACAGCGCCGCTTCCTCATGAACGCTTATGGCCACGCTCGGTTGCGCTCGGCCGATTGCTGAGCATCAGCCGGCTCAATCCCCGCCAGCGTCTCCAGCATCGTCGTTCGCGACGAGGAGCCAGTCGGACAGGATGAGGACGACCGCCACGGCCACTTCACCGGCGGTCTGAATGGCTCTTCCCGCCTTCGGCTTAGGCTCTCGGCCCGAACCTCGGCGATCAGCTCGCGCGCCAGCCGGTCGATCTCTTCATCCGAGAGCTTCCGGCCTGGCTCGTCGGTCATGCATGTAGACCTGTCAGCATCGGGGCTCGACCCCGCCCCGATCTGCTCACGGGGCGGGGGAGCATCCGATCTCACCAGCGGTAGGCCGATACGCAACTTGGCCCTACAGCATCATGCTAAAACCCAGTTACGATCGAGTGTATGGCGCCATTTGCAGGCCGACTGCACGTGACTCTGGCGTAAGACGCGAACCTCAGTAGCCGTAGTAGCC
Organism: Methylobacterium sp. J-072; assembly: GCF_022829425.1. Classification (NCBI taxonomy): domain Bacteria; kingdom Pseudomonadati; phylum Pseudomonadota; class Alphaproteobacteria; order Hyphomicrobiales; family Methylobacteriaceae; genus Methylobacterium; species Methylobacterium sp. J-072. The sequence goes on from NZ_JAKSYK010000218.1 coordinate 7,807, forward strand.
ATACGGACGACGGTAATAACCGTAGGGGCCGCCGTAGTAACCTACTGGAGCATACCCACCGTAGGGGCCGCCGTAGCCATATCCGTAACCGCCGTAGGGATACCCGTAGCCGCCGGCGAGGCCGTATCCGACAGCTGCACCGGTCAGGAGGCCCAAACCCAGGCCGTAGCCCCCGTAGCCATAACCGCGGCCATAGCCGTAACCGAAGCGGCCATAACCGCCACGGAACCCACCGTAGCCCCCACGGAAGCCAGCGCCCCGGAAGCCCCCGCCGAACCCGCCGCCGCGGAAGCCACCGCCACCGAAGCCACGGGCGTCAGCGCCAGTTGGGACGAAGGCAAATGCAGCCAGCAGTGCCGTTGAGGCAAGAGCCAAGCGTTTCATCAGGATCATCTCCTATCCGCGAAGTCTGATCCAGAAACTCATCCGCAGGCAGGACGGATCCAGGCGCGGCACGTCCAAGGTGCCGCAGATTTGTATCGTTGTGTTGCTGTATAGAAATAAAAACCCGACCAAGGGGAGATGATCCTTGGTCGGGCGCTTCTGTATCAAGCAATACGGGGCGGTACTGCTCGATAAAGTTGCCCATCCAACCGAGTATGCGAGCCTAAGTTCCCCGATGTCGAGCGTAAGCAGCACACCGTTAGTGCACGAACTGTGATGCTTGCGATGTGCCGTGCAGGCTGTAGTCCCAGTGCCATGTCGTGCCGCCTATAACTCTTGCCTGATCCGCACCCCAACCGGCGAACCAGTCCACGACGCGGCGTGAAGTGGGGCCACAACCGGGAACGACAGGGGTGTGGAAGTGGGGTCCTATTCCCTACAGACCAAGGCACCCGTAGTCACGAATTGTGCCGGGCAAGCCGGTCCGCACCCCAGGTGCACAGGTGTGCAGAGAACATCTCCGAGCCTTCCCGAACAGGTACGAACGTCCGAGAGCGTCGGCGCTGTTTCGAGCTGCGCCGCGGTGTTTCGATCGGCTTCGGCTTGAGGGCGCGGACCACGGCGATATGGGTCCCGGCGCCTTCAGTGGGTGTGGTGTGATGCCTTCGAGGTACTGAGCTATTCGTAAGCTTGTGGTGCGTCGCGAGACGGCTGGGTACGGCAAGATGCGGTAAGCCACGGGTTCGCAAACCTGATTGCCAATCGTGCAGGATCTGCGACCTTGGGGGATGATGCCGGGCGAGTCATTGGTCCGCACGACGTGCCGGTGTCACTGGGAGCGGCATAGCGATGACCGAGACCGACAAGCCTCATGGCGTGAGCGTGGTGCCGCCTACGGTGCCGATCCGGAACGTCAACGTACCTGACCCGACGGCAGGCAGCGAGCCTGAGAGCAAAGACGTTGTACAGGATGCCGAGAGCAAGCCTGACGATCCAGACAAGGCTGCCAAGGATGGCCTGGCCTAGCTAGCTTAAGGCACAGATCGCGGACGGGACAGCAGTGCAGGTGACCGGCCGCACCGTTTGATTGAAACCAGCCCCGCTGTTTTACAGCTGCGGGGCTGCCATGTCCGAGATCACATGCGGGAACGGCGCATGTGATGACGCCGGTGACGGGTCATGTGTCGCCGTCCCATCATGCCGGTCTGGCCTCCCATCCGCTTCTGAGAGGAGCTCTTCACGCTGCCCGGGTTGTTCATGTTGCCTTCGGCGCTACCACCGCCAGCAGGTGTCTGCGCCACTGCTGCTCCTACCAGCGCGACAGAGAGCGCGGCAGCGAGAGCGATTGTCTTGATCGACATGGACATTCCTCCAGGCCGATCGGTTCGATCAACCCGGGAGCAAACAGCCCCACGGTCGGTATCGTTCAGGCTCCCGCCATGATTGAAGTTACAGATCCTGACGGCGTCGCAACCGCAGCGCCAGGATCAGCGCGCCAGGCCAGAACGCGAGGCTCAGCACCGCGATCGGCATGATCGGGCGGCCCTTCCACCACACGATGATCACCGGCACGAACAGACCAAGGGTCGCGATGGTGAGGAGCGCCCAGAATTCGAGGTCGGACAGGTCCATGAACGGTAGGTAGGGGCGTTCTACCGCTACGCTTTCTTCACGCTGGGTGGCACAGTGCCGCCGTCATGCCGATCCGGCCCGAGCACCGCTTCTTCTACCCGATCGACTGGCGCGAGCTGTCGATGGCGATCCGGTTCGGCCCGGCGCAGGGCGGGTGTGAGAGCTGCGGCCGGCCGCCCGGGCAGTTGTTCTACAACCCGGCCGTTGGCGGCTGGTGGGAGGCTGAGGCGGGCGGCGGCCGCGAGGGAGGGGGAGCCCGGATCCGGTCAAGGTGGGTTACGGTATTCTCCGCCGGCGCCGGCCGACCCCAGGCGGTTCGGCCAGCGGCCACCGGGAATAACAACCGGCTTACCAAGTCCGCGCCCAACCCGTTGCCTTTCGGCCAGCCCGCCAACTTGACCAAGACCCGCCCGAGCCATAGGAGGCGGCGGCGGCCCCGCCG
>NZ_JAKSYK010000220.1:0-1084 GCF_022829425.1 Methylobacterium sp. J-072
GGGCAAGTTGACGACCGCCTCCAGCCAGCTGCGCACCGATGCTTCGACCTTCGGTTCGAACCTGTCTGTGGTGCAGAACCGCCAGGACTTCAGCAAGAACCTGATCAACGTGCTCGACACGGGCGCGTCGAACCTGACGGCTGCGGACCTGAACCAGGAGGCTGCGAACTCGCAGGCCCTGTCGACCCGTCAATCGCTGGGCATCTCGGCCCTGTCGCTGGCGAACCAGGCCCAGCAGGGCATCCTGCAGCTGCTGCGCTAAGCATCAGCCGCATCGACGTCGGAACGGCCGGGGCCACGCCCCGGCCGTTTCCGTTTGCGCCGTCTCCATTCGGATCCCTTGGATCCGGTATCATCCCGGGGCGATCGACCTGGAGCCGGTCCATCCCGTCCGCGTCTCTCGCGCGAATGGGGAGCCGAACCCGTCCACGGCGTTCAACCGGGACTCGCAGAGGCGTCCCAGGCCCCGATTACTTAAGGCCGGAAAGAAGATGACCAAGCGTAGAACGACGCGCCGATGCGTTTTCATCAAACAATCGATCAGATCATTGAAGCCATGATGTGAGACGATGGGCTTGAATAATAATGTTGTCTGCCATCCGATATGTCAGGCGAGAAATCGTTTTTAAATTCGTTGCCCATTGTCCATTAACGATTTTTGCGAAATATGTCTGGGCAGAAACAAAATTAATATCTCCGCAAGTTGCCGGACGATACGGGGATGAGCCGCCAATAAGACGGCCCATCGATCAAAAGGATCGACCTCATGTCCTCCAGCGTTACGCTTACCGCCGCCACTCGCCAGAACCTGCTCTCCCTGCAGGACACGGCTTCGCTGACCGCGACCACCCAGAACCGGCTCTCCACCGGCCTGAAGGTCCCCTCGGCCCTCGCCACCCCGGTGAGCTTCTTCACCTCGCAGTCCCTCAGCAAGCGCTCGGGCGATCTCGGCACCTTGCCCGCCGGTATCTCCACCGGGATCAAGTCGACCCAGGCCGCCAACAAGGCCATCCCCCCGATCCAGAACTTGCCCAATCAGGCAAAGTCGGCGCCAACCCAGCCCTGTCCACCCCCGACACCCACC